>JAFWTP010000163.1 GCA_017518845.1 Neisseriaceae bacterium | reverse complement strand
CAACGACAAAATTTTTCAACTGTCGCGTGTTGGCTTTTTAAGCACATTAGAACGCGTGGCAATTTTGGCAGACGACAAAACCAAAGCGGTGAGTTTGCACATTGCCCCAGGTTTAATGCTGATTAAATACAGCAACGGCAAGGAAGAAGCCCAAGAAGAATTGGAAATTGCCTATCAAGGTGCAGAGTTGGAAATTAACTTCAATGTGCAGTATCTGACTGATGTTTTGCGAAATCTGCATGCGGACGATGTGAAAATGGCATTCGGAGACGCTAATCGCTCAATGTTGCTGACTATGCCCGATAATGGCGATTTCAAATATATTGTCATGCCGATGAGAATTTAGTTTGGGTGTTTCAGGCTGCCTGAAAATATTAGAAAATAAAAAACCGTTCTTGATTAAGAGCGGTTTTTTTTTGAATTTTGTTTTCAGGCAGCCTGAAAACAATGGGCAATGAGCCGTAGGGTGGGTCTTCTACCCACCATTTGCCTGACAAGGTAGAACAAACATAAAGTAAGCGGTGGGTCGAAGATCCACCCCACAATCTTACAACACTTCCACAATATGATTTTGGTTGGTATAAATACAAATGCTGCCTGCAATTTCCAGCGATTTTTTAACGATTGCGTCAGGCGGCAGGTCGGTATTTTCTTTTAAGGCAATGGCGGCGGACTGGGCGAATGCACCGCCTGAACCGATTGCCGCAATGCCTTTTTCGGGTTCTAACACATCGCCGTTGCCCGTTAAAATCAGCGTATTGTTTTTGTCTGCAACAATCAGCATGGCTTCCAAGCGGCGTAAGGCTCGGTCGGTTCGCCATTCTTTGGCTAATTCAATCGCGGCGGTCAATAATTTGCCTTGATGTTTTTGCAATTTGCCTTCAAATAGTTCAATCAAAGCAAAAGCGTCTGCCGTGCCGCCTGCAAAGCCTGCCAACACTTGATTTTGATACAATTTACGCACTTTGCGTGCCGTGCCTTTTACGACTGTGTTGCCGAGTGTTACTTGTCCGTCTCCGCCAATCGCTACTTGGTCATCTCGGCGAACGCAGACGATGGTTGTTCCATCAAATTGTTGCATTTTTTGTCCTGAATAAAAATGTGAATTGTTGCATAGATTAGGCTTTTTGCAAAATATTCAAGTTGCAGGCTGCCTGAAATATTCTGATAGATAAGAATGTTTGTTATAATCTGATTTTTTATATTCGTCTGAACGGAAATTTGGCTATGTTGCAAACCATTATTATGATTTTAGTATTAGCGGCGGCTATTATCTTGCTGGTGTTGGCGTTTAATGCCTATCAAGAAGCACAATATCGCAAGAAAATTCGCAAACAATTTGGTCATTCCGACCGCGATGCCTTGTTAGAAGAAAACGCCGTGCAAGTGCGAGACGGTGAGACAGGCACACTGAATGCCTTTGCCCCCGTTGATGATGACGAAGAGTTTGAAGTGCCTGTGGCAAAAGCGGATAAAAAGAAAAAAGCCGAAAACTTGGACGATGTATTTGAATTTGCTGCCACAGATGACCCTGCCGAAAAAACAGAAACGGCAAGCGATACGCCTGCCGACAATACAGAAACCAAAGGCAAGTTATTGATTAAATTAGAAGATTTGAAAAACACCGAACTGTCTTGGTTTCACCCGTCTTTTGATTATATGGCGTATATTTCGCTGTATGAACCCAAAGAACTCACCACACTGCCGTCTTTATCCGCAGGTTTGCACCGTTTTCGCATTGTTGGTTGCACAATGGACGGGCAATTTCAGCCAGCCGACCCCATTCCAGGTGTGTATTACCAAGCGTTTGTTGTGGGCTTACAAGCCATTAGCCGTGCGGGTTTAGCCGAACGCAATGAATTAGACAAATTTGGCGATAAAGTGAAAGATTTTGCCAAAAAAATGAACGGCGAAATTGAATTAGCGAATATCAGCAACTTCTTGCAAAACGCTCAACCTTTGGACGAATTGTGTGCCAGAGTGGATCAAATCATTGCCATTCACTTGGTCGGACACGGCACGGTTACAGGCACCAGAATGCGTACCGCCTTGCAATCGCGTGGTTTTGAACTCTCGCATGACGGTGCGTTTTATTACCCAAGTTCGGACGAACCTTTATTTTCGGCAGTGGATTTGGAAGGTCGTTCATTTACTTCCGAACAACTTTCTACGCAAGAATATCGCGGTTTCAGCATTCTGTTTGATGTCGCCCATGTGCCGCCAGGACGCGAAAATTTCGACAAATTTATGGATTTAACCGTACGATTAGCAGGCGATTTAAGCCTAAATTTGGTCGATGATCAGTTGCAAGAACTCTCCCCACAATGGCTACGCGATGTCGGCGAATACATTGCCGAACGCCAAGAAGAAATGCAACAAGCAGGCTTAATACCTGGTGATGAATTAGCGAACCGTTTGTTTTCATAAGTAATTGTTATTGTAGAAAATACCGTTATCAGCCGATAGCGGTATTTTTTAACTTCACTTCGTTTGCCTACCGCTGTTTCAGGCAGCCTGAAACCGAAATTTGCTGTAAAGCGACTATAAATTTATGCCAAGCGAATTTCTAATTTTTTGCCTACGGCTTGTGCGTATTTTTGCAAAGTTAAAATAGTCGGCGAATGTTTGCCGTTTAACATGGCACTTTCTAAACGAGCCACAGCCGCCGTTTTTGTTCCCATTTTTTCTGCCACTGCGGTTTGCGTCATTCCTGCCGCTTTGCGTGCTGCCAAAAACTGGTCAAGCAAAGCAAACTCTTCTTGATTTAATCGTTCGTATTCTTGACGAACTTCATCATCGGCAAGCATTTTTTTCTTTAATTCTTCGTGCGTAAGCATTTTGAACTTCCTTTAATCTTTTTCGTGCAATAGCCAAATCTTTTTTTGGCGTTTTTTGCGTTTTTTTGATAAACGAATGTAGCATTGTAATTTCACGGTGAATAACAGTGCAGTACATAACCCTTGCGATACCGTCCGCAGATTTTAAGCGTAATTCAAACAGTCCGCCTGATAGTGCTTTTGTATGTGGCATACCTAAATCACTACCGTATTTTTCCATTCTATCGGTTAATGCAAGATATTTTGCCTGAAATGCAGACGGTAAATTTAAAATTTCTTGCTGAACGCTATCGTTGTAATAAGTAATTTTGTATTCCATAATGTGCATATTATAACATATTTGTTAATTTTAGTCATACCAAATCAACGACAATGCAAAAACCATTTCAGGCAGCCTGAAAGATAATCTATGTTGCAGATAAAAATTAACTGTATGATAATTGTTCCACAGTTATTCTGAAATCTTTGGTATTTTATGGAGATATGAAATTATGTCAAAATACAAAACTTCTGCTTATTTAAGCGTTGCACTTAATTTCGATTTAGCCTGCGACTGGTGGGATTTAAGTGAAGAACAGCGTTCTTTTGTTTATGATTTGTTGCAAGATTGGGATAAATTTGAAACTTGGCTTGAACAACACAAAGATGAATTTGAAGATTACAAAGAAGGTGAAAAAAAACGACAAAAAATTATTGCTAATCACCCAGATGATTATCCGCTTTTTGTTTATGCTCACTGGTTGCATTTACAAAATGGAGCATTATTGAATACCTTACTTTTTAGATATGATTATGGAAAGATTTGTTCGCAGAAAGGTGCTTATTTGCAAGCGGCTGATTTTTTTGAATTATTATTTGAAGAGTACAGTAAGTTAAGTATTATTCCGCCAAATATATATGATGCGGCAGAAGAACAAAAAATGATAAGAGAATGTATGGAAAAACAATCTGACGGTGAATAAGCAACTTTTTCAGGCAGCCTGAAATGAATAGCGAACAAACAAACACCCCTTTTAGCGTCTCTCAACTCAATAGCCATGCTCGATTTTTATTAGAAGAAAAAATCGGCAGTGTGTGGGTGTCGGGCGAGATTTCGGGCTGGAAACCGTCTGCGTCTGGGCATTGTTATTTTTCCTTAAAAGACAACGCCGCACAGGTGCGTTGTGCCTTGTTTAAGGGTGCGGCAAGCCGTTTGGACTTTGCCCCCAAAGACGGAGATGCAGTTGAATTATTTGGCAAGGTTACGGTGTATGAAGCAGGCGGTTCATATCAAATTATTGTGCAGGAAATGCGTCCCACAGGGGCAGGGCGGTTATACGCCGCCTTTGAAGCCCTGAAAAAACGCTTGTCCGCCGAAGGCTTGTTTGACACGCAGAAAAAACGCCCCATTCCCACAATGCCGCAAAAAATCGGTATTATTACAAGCCCTGCGGCGGCGGCGTTACGCGATGTGGTAACCACACTATGCCGCCGTATGCCTTTGATTGAATTGATTATTTATCCCACAGCAGTGCAAGGAAAAGGCAGTGAAAACGAAATTGCCGCCGCCATTCACAAGGCGAACGAACGAAATGAAGTGGATATGCTGATTGTGTGTCGTGGCGGCGGCAGCATTGAAGATTTATGGGCGTTTAACGAAGAAATCACCGTGCGAGCGGTTGCTAATTCGACATTGCCGATTATCAGTGGCGTAGGGCACGAAACCGATTTTACCCTATGCGATTTTGCCGCCGATATGCGTGCTGCCACACCGACTGCCGCCGCCGAATTATGTTCGCCCGATAAAGAAGAATTATTATTAAAATTCAATAAATTAGATGAAATAATGCGGCACAATATACACCGCCGTTATTATGACGCGGCACAATATTTAGACCGATTAGACAACGCCTTACTGTCGCCACAAAATTTATTAGAGCGACAACAAAAACGCCTGTCCGATTGCGTTTTGCAACTTTCAGGCAGCATACGCCAACGCCAAACGGCGGCACAAACGGCATTTATTCATCAATGCGATTTGCTGTCTTTTGTGCGTCCCAACCTTTCAGGCTACCTGAAAAAAGTAGATGATATGCAGATGGTATTTCGTCAATCTATGGATAATAAAATCAAAGACTTGTATTATACATTAGACAATAAAGAACAACTTTTAAACGCCGTCTCACCACAAACCATTTTGCAAAGGGGTTTTAGCGTGGTGCTGAATAATCAAGGCAAAGCGGTTGTTTCTGCACAAGATTTAGTCGATAAAGAAGTGATCAATATTCGCTTTGCGAAAGGCGAAACAAGGGCAGTGGTGCAGAAATAATGAGCAATTAGCAATGAGTAATTATTTAGTTTTGCCTGTCGGCAAAACGGATTAGTTTTAGATAACGCTTCGATTTTATTTCAGGCAGCCTGAAAGAATAATCGAAGCGTTATCTAAAAAACAATCGTCAAGCCTGACAAGGCTTGACTTAACAACTGTTAATTGCTCATTGCTCATTGCTAATTGCTAATTACTCATTGCTCATTAACGAAACTCTTGCAAAAAATTCTCCAACATTTTCATACCATATTCGGTAAGCAAGGCTTCGGGGTGAAATTGTACGCCTTCAATCGGTAAATTTTGATGCCGCACGCCCATAATTTCGCCGTCTGCCGTTTCGGCGGTTATCTGCAAACATTCAGGCAGCGTTTCTCGCTCAATCGCAAGGCTATGGTAACGCACACAATTAACTGGATTAGGCAAGTCTTTGAATACGCCGATATTTTTGTGCATAACAGGCGAAATTTTGCCGTGCATTAGGCGTTTGGCACGCACCACTTTGCCGCCAAACACCGCACCGATGGTTTGATGCCCCAAACACACGCCCAAAATCGGCACTTTGCCCGCAAAGCGTTCAACCGCCTGCATAGAAATGCCCGCTTCAAACGGCGTACAAGGGCCAGGCCCTACCACGAGATATTGCGGTTTCAGTTGGGCAATTTTGTCGCAGTCAATGTCATCATTGCGATAAACCGCCACTTCCTGCCCCAACTGCCCTAAATACTGCACAATGTTGTAGGTAAAACTGTCGTAATTGTCGATAAAAAGTAACATATTAAAGTTATTTACGCACTTCTTTTGTGCTTAAAGTTGAAATCAAAATTCACTGTTGTAAATATTACCACAGTTATCCATAAGAAGAAAATAATGATACATTTTTTTATTTTCTTCTCTTACTTGTATTCTTGCATATGCAAAACCTAATGTTTTACTTAAAAAATTGAAAAATTTATCACCACTGTCGTATAAATATCCATTTTCAGGATGTTTTTCAAAACAGCCATATACTTTTTCTGTTGAGAAAATATATGCACCATAACACTCATTTGATTGTTTTTTATATTTACTACTATCCAGTATTGCATATATATCTTGTTCATTTAAAAATCGCATTTTCTTAAAACAAAAACCGTAATAATTAAGCGTTGCAATAGAAAATGGTAATAATAAAAATAGCACTGAATATAATAATTTTATTTTTTTGTTTTTAAATAAAATTTTGATAGTAGATATGGATAACAATAAATAAACTAAAATACCAATGATTACCATAAACTTAATTATCAACATATCAACGCCAAGCATAAAAACTCCTTTTCAGGCTGCCTGAAAACATACAAAAAATGTATTGTACAAACTTTTCTACCTGATTTACAATCTTATTTTTCAATAAGGAACGCCCAAATGACCGCCGCCGAAATAATTCATCACGCCATTCGCAAAATTCCCGATTATCCGCAAAAAGGCATTTTATTTTACGACATCACCACAGTGTTGAATAATCCGCAAGCCTTTCGTTTGGCGGTTGATTTAATTACCGATTATGCAAAATCACACCATATAGACTGCGTGGCAGGTTTGGAAGCACGCGGCTTTATTTTGGGTGCGGCAGTGGCGTATCGCTTGAATGTGGGCTTTGTGCCAATTCGCAAAAAAGGCAAATTGCCAAGTGCTGTGTTTTGCGAAGATTATGCTTTGGAATACGGCAAGGCAAGTGTGGAAATTCACCAAGACGCTTTGGGTTCAGGCAGGTGCGTATTGTTGTGCGATGATTTAATTGCCACAGGCGGCACCATGTTAGCAGGGGCAGAATTACTCCGCCGTGCAGGAGCCAACACCATTCACACCGCCGCGATGATTGAATTTAGCGATATGGACGGCGGCAAAAAAATCCGTGAAAAGGGTTTGCCACTGTTTTCCATATTGCAAGCAGACGGCAGTATGCAATGAGCAATGAGCAATTAGGTTATGTCCTGCCTTATCAGGCAGGACGAATTTTTTATTAGATAACGCTTCGATATTGTTTTTCAGGCAGCCTGAAACCTTTGCAAAACTCAATCTAAAACAAAAAAAGCATTCGTTATAGGGTGGGCAGGCTACCCACCAACTCTGCCTGCGGCGTTGATTATATGTTGATATTAAAGAAAATTCCGCCATATCGGGCGGTTGGTGGGTTGGAAACCCACCCTACGGCATTTCTTTTTGATGTAGGGTTTTTCAGGAGTTTCACTATATAAATAAAACTGCGTTACCCCCTTGATTTTCCCTTATAATAAAGCACTTAAAATTCTTTCAGGCAGCCTGAAAAAATTTTGCAACATACACAATATATTGAGGTTACATAATAAGATGAAGCGTTACACTTTACTGCCGTTGTTAGCGGTATTGGCATTGAATGCTTGTTCGGATAAAAAAGAAAATCAAGCCCCGCAAGAGACTGCGGTTGTGGTGAAACCCACACTGCAAGAACCCAAACGCGAGCAGCCCAAAATTCAAATGCAGTTGCCCGATTTCACCCAGTTGGTTGAAGAAGTCGGTGCGTCTGTGGTGAATATTCAATCTCATCGAGAAAATGCAGGCAATTCATCATTCAATGATTTATTCGGTTTTGGTTTTGGCGATGAAGAAATCGACCCATTTTTCGACTTCTTCCGCCGTTTTCAGCCTGATGATAAGGAAGAGGCGGTAGATAACGGCTCTGGCTTTATTATCAGCAGTGATGGTTATATCTTAACCAACGCCCATGTGGTGAAAGACGCAGACAGCGTTAAGGTGATGCTCACCGACAAACGCGTGTATGCGGCAAAAATCATTGGCACAGACACCGCAACCGATACCGCCTTGCTGAAAATCGAAGCCACTGACCTACCCATGGTGAAAATTGGCAATCCCAAAGACTTAAAAGTGGGCGAATGGGTGGCAGCGATTGGCTCGCCGTTTGGTTTTGAAAATACGGTTACCGCAGGTATTGTGTCGGCGAAAAAACGGGCGTTGTCGGGCGAAAATTACATTCCCTTTATTCAAACCGATGTTGCCATTAACCCTGGCAATTCAGGCGGACCACTGTTTAATTTATATGGCGAAGTGGTGGGCATGAATTCGCAAATTTACACCCGTTCGGGCGGATTTATGGGCATTTCCTTTTCCGTGCCGATTGATGTGGCGATTGGCGTGTCCGAACAATTGAAGAAAACAGGCACGGTCAAACGCGGACAGTTGGGGGTGATTATTCAAGAAGTCTCCTACGATTTAGCCACTGCGTTTGGTTTAGACCGTCCGCGTGGGGCATTGGTAACCAAAATTCTGCCCGACAGCCCAGCCGCTAAAACCGAGTTAAAAGCAGGCGACATTATTTTGGCGGTTAATGATGAAGTGGTGGAAGTATCCAGCGACTTGCCGCTGATTATTGGTCCCACACCGCCAGGTAGCGTGGTGAAACTCAGCGTGTGGCGAAAAGGCAGCACATTTGAAGTTGAAACCACTGTTTCCGAATTGGGTTCGTCATCAACCCAAACCGCAGAAAAACCACAACGCGGCTATGTTGTACCGAACGACCAATCGTCCTTTATGCTGCCTGAACTTGGCTTAACGCTATCCCCGTTGGATAAAGTTTCTGCTACGCGTTATCAGTTGGAAAACGGCGGTTTAATGGTGGTGAAAGCGGAAAAATTAGCCAAAAAATCAGGCTTGCAACACGGCGATGTAATTGTGTCAGTCGGACAAAATGCGGTGGCTGATGAAAACTCGTTCAAAAACGCCATTGCAGGCTATAACAACATTGCACCGCTGTATGTAATGCGTGGCAAACAAAGCCTGTATTTGCCGTTGGTGTTGAAATAAAGTAGGGTGGGTCTTCGACCCACCTTTTAAAATTATTCAGGCAGCCTGAAACCCTATTTCTTTCCGCCAAAATGAATGCGTGGGTCTATCCAACTGTATGAAATATCAGACAATAATTTTGCCAACAAGCCCAACAGTGTGAAGACAAACAGCGTACCCATCACCACAGGATAATCGCGTTTCACAACAGATTGATACGACAATAGACCTAATCCGTCTAATGAAAACAGCGTTTCAATCAACAGGCTGCCTGTAAAAAATGCACCGATAAAGGCGGCTGGAAAGCCTGTAATTAAAGGAATCATCGCATTGCGAAAAATGTGTCGCCATAAAATTTTGTTTTCAGGCAGCCCTTTGGCTCTTGCGGTAAGCACATATTGTCGGCGGATTTCTTCTAAAAAAACATTTTTGGTTAAAATCGTCATCACCGCCAAATTGCCTGCGACAGACGCGGTAATCGGCAGGGCGATATGCCACAAATAGTCGCTGATTTTGCCCCAAAACGACAATTCTGCCCAGTTATCCGACACCAAACCCGACAGCGGAAACCACGCTAAAAAACTGCCGCCGCCAAACAGCACCAACAGCAAAACGCCCAACACAAAAGACGGAATGGAATAACCAATCAGAATAATCACGCTGGTGATTGCGTCAAACTTCGTGCCTTGCCGCACCGCTTTGGCAACGCCCAAAGGAATGCAAATCAAATAAGTTAAGAAAAAAGTCCATAATCCCAAAGACATAGACACAGGTAATTTTTCTTTGACCAAGTCGGCAACGCTTTGATGATGAAAAAAACTGTCGCCCAAATCAAAGCGTGCAAAACGGCTTAACATATCGAAATAACGCGTTAAGGGCGGCTTGTCAAAGCCATACAGGGCTTTTAACGCCGCCATATCTTCGGCAGAAATCTGCGTCTTCCCATCGCCTGTGGCTTGTAAAACCGCCGCACCGTCCGCTGATGCGTGCGTGAGTTGTTGCACCATTTGCTCCACAGGACCACCTGGCACAAATTGAATCACCAAAAAATTTATGGTGATAATGCCGATTAAAGTGGGTATTAACAATAAAAGCCGTTTGAATATATATTGCCACATTTTTTAATTACCTATTTTTATTCAGTTTTCAGGCAGCCTAAAAAACTATTTTTTTAATTGTTGTAAATATTCAACCAATAAATGTACTTTGGTTGTGGGATTATCGGTTTGATTTTTTTTTGCTTCTGCTAATGATTTTTCTGCATTTTTAATCGCAAAAGGTAATTTTTCTACTAATTGTTGAAACATATTTCGATTAGATTTTTCATAATCAGGGATATATTGTTTTAATTCATCTATAACTTGTTTAGATAAACTATTTGTTTTAGGTGATTTTTGAAATGGTTTTGTTGTAGGGTCAAAATGTAATAAATACCAATATTCAAAACAGGGAACGGATACAATATCAGCATTTTTCCAAACTTTATTTTTTTGAGATAATTGTCTTAATTTATTTAATGCGTCATTATATTTAGGTTGTTCATCTTTATCGAAAACACAAAAAACGCTATCAAATGGATTTCCATTTTTTATTTCTTGTTTAACAAGTTTCTCTACTTCTGTAATAATAGTCATCGGTTCATAGTCTGATTTTTTAATTGTTACCGTACTTAATTTATAAGTATTCACCAAATCAGAAAAATAATTAGGTTCAGTCTTATTCGCACCACAGAAAATTAAAACTCGTTTATAAGGTTCTCTTTTTGGGAGATTTCGTTTTAATCCTTGTACTTGTGGTTTGCGTTTAGCCATTTTATTCTCCTAAATGAAAAGGTTGAATAAATGGCAATGCACCGTATCTACCTGATAAATAAGCGGCTTCTAAATTTTCAAACTTTTTGCGTGGGTGAAAAT
>JAFWTP010000162.1 GCA_017518845.1 Neisseriaceae bacterium | reverse complement strand
GATTGAGTTTTGCAAAAGTTTCAGGCTGCCTGAAAAAACACCGTCATTGCGAGCATTGCGTAGCAATGCGTAGTGATTGCCACGAATGCTACGCATTCTCGCAACGACATATCCGTAAGCGGTAAACCGCTAACGGCTATCTGTCGTCTTTTAACTACGGCGAACGGCATTGCACAAACCCTTTCAGGCTGCCTGAAACCCTTTCTACTATTGCCGTTATCCCGACTTATGCTACCCGATAAAATCGTCTCACGCCGATTTTATCGGAGATTGCTTCGCCGTTCTGTCGTACGGCTCGCAATGACGATTTAAGTTTCAGGCTGCCTGAAAATAAAAACGAAAGATAAAAACTCTTCCGTTTTTTTATTTTTCAGGCTGCCTGAAAACAAGGTTTATTTCACCGTTAGGTGAAATCTTTATTGACGAAGTCAATAAAGGATTACGAAGTAATCAAACCGAAGTTTCTGCGAACGAAGTGAAGCTAAAACGCATTTTTTGTATCAAATATACAACAATCATCATCATTTTGAATTTTTATCGTTATATAAACACAACGCCTTGCTATTATTTTGATTTATATCAATGCAGAGATTATTGCAGTGCGTAAAATCGCCCTGGTAGCAATTTTTGCAAATAATTTGGGGAACACAAATGGCTATTTTCGCAAAACTTTTCAGTTCTTTCATTGGCTTGATTTCGCTTTTCACCATTGCATTCGTGATTGTAATGGCGGTTTATTTGTTCTTCTGGGTTGGCAAACAAGCCGAGAAAGACGCAAAAGACGCAGGTCAGCAATAATACTGACCTGATAAATGAACATTTTTTCCTCTTGATGTGTGTGTTCTGGGGCGATGTGATGTCGCCCCCCTTTTTTTTCGGTTATTCAATGATACTTATTTAATAGACTTTTTTAATCGGTTTCTCTGTATAATACGCCGCCAGTGTTTGTTCGTTCTTGTTTAAGATAGATAGTGTTATGTCAGTTCGTTCTCGTTTAAATAGTTTAGAAAGACAAGTTTCAATCGTATTATCCATAGTTTATTCTTTACGGCTGTTGGGTATATTCTTATTATTGCCCGTATTTTCACTTTATGCGTCCCAGTTATCAGGCGGCGATAATCGGTTTTGGATAGGTTTAGCCTTTGGCTTATACGGTTTAATGCAAGCAGCGTGCCAATTACCATTAGGTGTGTTATCGGATCGTTTTGGACGCAAAAAAATTATCGTGGCAGGCTTGTCTGTCTTTGCTTTGGGTAGTTTCTTATGTGCGTTTGCCGATAATATTTTTATGTTATCCATTGCACGGGCGGTGCAAGGTGCGGGAGCAGTCAGTGCCGCTGTGGTTGCCTTGCTTGCTGACACCACGCGAGACGAAGTCAGAACGCGTGCTATGTCCTTAATCGGTGCCAGTATCGGTTTGACTTTTTCAGGCAGCCTGATTATTGCCCCCATATTAGACCGTTTTATCGGCGTTTCAGGCGTATTTATTTTGACGGGAATCGGTGCGATATTAGGTATCTTCTTGATTTTATTTACCATTCCAAAAGAAAACACTTTTTTCAGGCAGCCTGAAAAAATGAATTTTACCGCCGTTTTGAAAAACGCCGATTTATGGCGATTGAATTTCGGCATTTTCGCCCTACACGCCGCACAAATGGCGATGTTTGTCGCCCTGCCCTTTGTGTTGCAGGATTTGGGTTTTGTGAAAGCACAATTGTGGAAAATTTATTTTCCTGTAACCGTTATCGGCGTGATATTGATGATTCCTGCGGTGATTGTCGGCGAAACACGCCATAAATTAAAAACAGTGTTGTTGTTGTCGATTGTTTTGCTTGGTTTGGCTCAAATCGGTTTAGCGTCTTCTGCCGCCTTAATCCCCATCATCATCGCTTTATGTTTCTATTTCATCGGCTTAAATATTGCCGAAGCGGTTTTACCGTCTGCGGTATCCAAAATCGCCCCCAAAGAACTCAAAGGCACGGCAATGGGCATTTACAACACCGCAATGAGTTTGGGCTTATTTTCAGGCAGCGTTATCGGCGGCATTTTATTGCAGAAATATCAATCATCTACGGTATTTTTATTCTGCGGCGGCTTAATGCTGTTGTGGTTTGTGGTGAGTTTGTTTTTACCGCAGTTAAAAAAAGCGTTATAACTGAAAACCTGCCGTAGAGTGGGCAACTTTGAAGCCCCAAGCGGTTTTTCAGGCTGCCTGAAAAGATATTTTTTGTTTCTCACAACGATTTTTTATTATTTTCTCTCACCAAGACACGGAGAACACAGAGATAATTTTAACTTATTGTATTTATTATAATTTTTTATATTCTCCGTGTCTCCGTGCCTCCGTGAGAAATTTAAAAAAACAAATATCTTATCTCGTATCAAATTAAAAATTTAGCCCCATAGGGGCAACAAACGATTTAATTTTCTATAATGTTTTTTGTGTTATCAACGCCTTACGGCGTTGCGGTAGGCAAGAATGCCCACCCTACGGCAGGTTTAAATTATTGTTTCCGATTGTAGAAAAATAGAATTTTGCAGGGCTTTATAAAAAACAGTAAAATCACTCCTTTATTCACTTTTCAATTCACAGGAATCAGACACCATGATTAACAAAGTCATTTTGGTCGGCAGATTAGGTCGCGACCCTGAAACGCGTTATATGAGCAACAACGAACCCGTTTGCAACTTTTCACTTGCCACAGACGAAAACTGGAAAGACAAAGACGGCAACCGCCAGCAAAGAACCGAATGGCACAACATTGTGGTGTATCGCAAGTTAGCGGAAATCTGCCAACAATGGCTAAAAAAAGGCAGTTTAGTCTATTTATCGGGCAAAATTTCCAGCCGCAAATACACGGGCAAAGACGGCGTAGAACGCATTGCCTACGACATTGTGTGCGATGATATGAAAATGTTGGGCGGCAAAAACGAAGGCGGAGCAATGAGTGGCTATTCATCATTCCCCGAAGAATCGGCAAGCAAACCCGTCCCCGCCGCCCCCCCAGGACAAGCCCCCACAAACAACAATCCCCCGCCTGTGAATGATTTGGGCGATGATGATATTCCGTTTTAAATAATCGTAGGGTGGGTCTTCGACCCACTTTTTATTGACTTTTCAGGCAGCCTGAAAATCAATTAACCTAAACATTTTTGTTTATACTATAATCAATATGAAACAAAGTGAATTTTTAAAATGGCTACGCTCACAAGGTGTAGAAATACGAGACGGTGCAAAACATATTAAACTGTTTCTCAATGGAAAACAATCACACTTACCCCGACACCCCAGTGCCGAGTTACGCACAGGTTTAGTTGAAGGGGTTAAAAAACAATTAGGCTTAAAAAAATAAGGAGCAAAAACAATGTTTTATCCTGCAACTTTCACGCCAGATCCTGACGGCGGATTTGTGGTTACCTTTCGCGATATTCCCGAAGCCATCACACAAGGCGATGACAAAACCGAAGCCATAATGATGGCGGAAGATGTATTGCTATCATCAATGGATTTCTACTTTGAAGACCAACGCCCTGTGCCTATGCCGTCCGCACCGCAAGACGGCGAAGTGATGATAGAACTGCCTACCAGCGTGTTTGCCAAAGTGTTGTTATTAAACGAAATGTTGGCACAAAAAGTCAGTAATGCCGAACTGGCTCGTCGTATGTTGATTAAGCCACAAGAAGTAACGCGTATTGTAAATTTATCGCACACCACCAAAATCGACACCATTGCCGCCGCATTGCGACAGTTAGGAAAAAACTTAAATTTAAGCGTTCAGGCAGCCTGAAAAATATTAAATAATTTAAGGAACGATAATGGACGATTTAGATGAATTAAGAAAACTTATTCAACAGGCAGATGAGTTGCTCGTTTCAAATTCACGACAATTTAAGAACGAATTTTATATTTGGGAAATGAATACCGAGCGTTTTTTAGTACGAGTTTATGGAAAAAATAGTCCAGAAGTAAAAAATTTTAAAGGAATTTCTTTCCATCTTCCTATATGGTTTCCTGATACCCCAATGTCCGAATTTGTTTCATGGACTAAATCAGGAATTCAAAGGGCAAAGAAATATTTGGAAGAATTTTTAAAAAACTTTGAAAATAATTCAAGTAAAGGTGAAAATGATATGAACTTAACCAAAGTATTTATTGTTCATGGACACAATGGCGAGATAAAACAAAAAGTTGCTCGATTAGTTGAACAACAAAATATTAAACCCATTATTCTTGATGAACAGCCAAACGCAGGCACAAAACCATTATCGAAAAATTTGAACAACACAGCAATGTGGGTGCGGCAATTTGTTTATTTACCGCCGATGACACAGGTAAAGCAAATAAAGAAGAAAAACCAAAACTACGAGCACGCCAAAATGTGGTTTTAGAAACTGGCTTTTTTATGGGCAAATTAGGGCGTGAGCGTCTTGTGATTATTGCGGAAAATGGTATTGAGTTGCCGTCCGATATGCAAGGCGTTGTTTATATCAACGATAACTGGGCATTTAGCATGCTTAAAGAATTAAAAAATATGGGGTTTGATATTGATATGAACAAATTATCCTAACTTTTCAGGCAGCCTGAAAACAAATACCACAAAGGGCTTGCATTTATTTTAGAATATGCTAAAATAAAGCCGTTCTATTAACATTAACACAATGAAAGGTTTATTCTATGAAACTATACTATATGCCTGGTGCTTGCTCTTTGGCAGACCATATTGCTTTGGAATGGGCAAATGCAGATTATGAAGCCCAAGCGGTTTCGCGGGAAGCGTTAAAACAGCCCGAATTTTTGGCGTTAAATCCTATGGGTTCAGTGCCGTGCTTGGTTGATGACGATTTTGTCTTAACGCAAAATGTGGCAATTTTGTTCTATTTGGACGAAAAATTTCCGCAAGCGGCGTTATTAGGCGGCAGCGATAAACAAGTGCGTGCAAATGCCATGCGTTGGTTGGCGTTTTGTAATGCCGATTTGCACGGTGCATTTGTTGGCGTGTTTGCCCCCATGCGTTTGAGCGATGACGAAACCGCTCACGCAAGTATTCAAGCCAAATCTCGCGAAAAAATTGTGCATTTATTAGGCATTGCCAACAACGCCTTGCAAGGCAAACAATACTTGGCAGGCGTGAAAACCGTGTCAGACGCTTATTTATTTGTCATCTTGCGTTGGTGCATCGGCGTGGGCATTGATTTAACGCCATTCGTACATTTAAATGCCTTAATCAACACCATGAACCAAGATACAGGCGTGCAAAATGCTATGAAAGCCGAAGGATTGTAATTGTTCGTTTGAGAAGAATTTAAAAAATGAAACCCATTTTAATATCAACGGATTTGTTGCTATCTATCATTGTGATATTAGCAACAAATCCGATTTTTGCCTTGATATTTAACATTGTATTTTATACATTATTTTTGTTCATAATGAATAAAATAGATTTTGCAAAATATGCTTTAATTTTTAGTGCTATTTTTGCCTTAAAAAACATAATAGTTGTGTTATTATTTTACAGTAAAAGTATTTGCTTATTTATATGAAGAACTTATATTTAAATTGCACTATCCATACCGTATTCTTTGATATTGCATCATATATATGCTTTATGATTACAACTGATTGTTATCATAAGAGAATTTTATCAGGAGATTTATTTATCTTCTTTTTCATAGAATATATTTTATTTTTCATTTTATTAGGCTTTGGAAAAATGCTGAAATGGCAAAAGGTTTATTTGTCTTTGCTTGTTGTGGTTTTCTTTTTGGGAAAATTCTTTATTTATGCTTTCGCCGAAGCAATCAGTTCTGTTTAATTAAAACTTATAAATAATAATTCACGGAATTAAATATGCCGTTTTTTATATTTTCAGGCAGCCTGAAATATATCATTCATTCAGCCCCAAAGCAGGTAAGGAGAAATAACGCTGCATTGTTTTTCTCTGAATTAACGATAAAAAGGACGGTTTTTTTAACCGTCCTTTGTGTGTGAATGACTTTATTGAAAAATATTAAAAAACTATAACAAACAAAGAATTAACACCAACAATAAAGCAGACGCTCCTGTAACACCAGAAGCAATCAGAGCAATTTCAGCGGAGTAGCGAGTCATAAAATAAAACCTTTTTATTGTTTATACCGTGATTTTTTAATGAAATGGTTTGCTTAAAAATAAAAAACCACACCTTTTTTAAGCCAACTTTCGCCATTCTATCATAAAAGTTTGAGTTGATTTTGATAAAAATAAACCCTAATTGTTTTTGTTAATCGTTTATTTTACAATAATTAAATAAACGGTTTTTATAAACGATAAACGGAAAAATGATGATTGATGATTATTATGGTAAAACAACTTTAAAAACAGAACAGCAAATTCATTTAAAGAAAAAATATCAACCATACGGCAAACACAAACAAAATTTTAGTCTTTTGAAATAATTTAATGATACTTTTTTCATTCGCCACAAACGGTTAATCAACGCAACAATGATTATCAAATGGCTATTTCAATTATCTTGCCATGATATACGGCAATATGGATTTTAAAAATATTTCAGGCTGCCTGAAACATTTACAAAATTCAATCTGCAACAAAAAAGCATTCGTTATAGCGTGGCTATTCCTGCCCCCACACTCTGCCTTATGCGTTAATTATTTATTGATATTCAATAAAATTCCGCCCTATCGGGCTATAAAAATTTGCCTTCGTTATATGCTTAAAATCGATTTTGCCAAGTTTTCAGGCTGCCTGAAAGGATGGTATTTGAAAAACGGATAACATCAATTTATAAGTTATTTTTCCATTCTTCCAAACCTAATTTCATCAATTCTGCCAGTAGTCGATTATGTTCTTCGCTTTCTTTGCCACAAAAAGTCTTGATTTGTTCGAGCGACTCCGTCTTATTGATTTCCATACATTTTTGGAGTGCTTCTTCTGCTTTGTCAAACTGTTCCGACAATATTTCCCTTTGTCGGTCAATTTCGGCTTGTTTGCTTTTTTGCTCTCGCCACAAGCGGTCAGCAAACTGATTGATAACAATAAAAAAATAGCTTTTTTCATATGCTGAAAACTCCTTAAAAATAATGCCAACAAGATTGTTTATGAGTACAGGTTTGTCAAAACAAACCTGTACTCAATCATATATGATTGAGTTTTTTGTGTACTGTTTCAGGCTGCCTGAAAGCGTGTTTTACCCTGCGAACTTATCTTAAAAAGAGTAGAATACCCCCTTTTATTTTGACGATATTCAATATTATGAAATCTTCTCAATTTTTTATTTCGACCCTAAAAGAAGCCCCTGCGGAAGCGGAGTTGGCAAGTCATCGTTTGATGTTGCGATCAGGCTTAATTCGCCGCATTTCGTCTGGTTTGTATGCGTGGCTGCCGATGGGCTTGCGAGTGGTGCGTAAAGTGGAAAATATTGTACGCGAAGAAATGAACAAGGCTGGTGCGATTGAACTTTTAATGCCTATGGTGCAACCTGCGGAATTGTGGCAGGAGTCGGGGCGTTGGGAGTTTTATGGTAAGGAATTGCTGCGTTTGCAAGACCGCCACGAGCGTGATTTTTGTTTGGGTCCTACGCACGAAGAAATCATCAGCGACATTGCTCGCAATGAGTTGAAAAGTTATCGCCAACTGCCTGTGAATTTTTATCAAATTCAAACCAAGTT
>JAFWTP010000161.1 GCA_017518845.1 Neisseriaceae bacterium | reverse complement strand
TTCCGGCAGACTCAAAGGAGATGTAGTTATTGCCAATGCGGATAAAATTGATATTACAGGTGGTAAAGTAATTGCTGATTCGGCGATTGTAATGACTGGCAAAGAAATTGACATATCTTCTACTACTGACACCAATAAAGACGGCACAACGGTTATTAATAAAATTGGCAAATTAGAGCTCACAGGCAATAACGAAAATGGTGTAATTTATGTTAATGCAGATAACAAATTAAGCACAAAAGCTACCGATATACAAAATAATTCGGTTAGTGGTAAAACTTTAATAATGGGTGGTGAAATTGAATTAGCTACTATTAAAACTTCCCACAATGAAAAGTTTGGCGAAGCCACAGATAAAAACCATCGCATCGTTAAAACAACAGAAGAAGTTGGCACAAATATCACTGGAATTGGTGATATACAAGTTATTGCTACAAATGGTAAATTAATTGGCACTGCGGTTAATATCGACAGTGAGAACGGCAAAACCTCTATATATGGCAAAGATGGCATTGATATTAAAGAAGGTCGCAAAACACTTTATTTAGACGAAGCATATAAAACTAAATCTCACGGACTATTATCAAGCAAAACCACCAACTATCACATTCAAAGAAATGATGATTTGGCGATTAATAGCAATATCACTGGCAAAGAGGTTTTAATTCAATCGCAACAAGATATTGCATTGACAGGCACGAATGCGGTATCGGATAACGGCACGGTGATTTATTCTGAAAACGGCGATGTGAAAATCAAAGCCGCAGGGAACTTCTACAACACGGAAGAAGAAAAGACGGTTAAAAAATCAGGCTTACTCGGCACTGGCGGTATTGGCTTTACGATTGGGCAACAAAAGACCAAGACCGAGAGTGATAACACTGCTCTTATACACAGCGGTTCAATGGTTGGAAGTCTTAACGGCGACACTACAATTTTTGCAGGTAAGAATTATGAACAAGTGGGTTCTACCGTATCTGCTGCAAACGGTGAAACCGTAATTTCAGGCAGCCAAGTGGATATAAAAGCCGCCGAAAACAAGAACGAAGATAAATACAAGCAGACTTTTGAGCAGAAAGGTTTGACGATTGCGTTAAATGTTCCAGTGATTGCTGCGGCTCAATCGGTGGCACAAGGTATTAAACAGCAAGGCAAGAGCGGTAATAGTCGTGTTAATGCCTTAAATGCGGCGAATACCATTTTGGACGCAAATAAATTAGCAGGTTCTGCCACTGGCACTTATAATGCTGCCAAAGGTCTAATGCAAAACGGCTTAAATGCGGAGAGTTTAACCGAAGCCGCACAAGGTTCAGGCATTAGTGTATCCATTACTTACGGACAGCAGAAAAATCAATCGGAAAGTCAAATGATTACAACCCAAGCGTCAGCGAGCCAAGTTAAAGGCACGAACACGGCGGTAATTGCCCGAAATGGAGCGATGAATATCATCGGTTCTGATGTTTATGGTTTGGACAGCACTTATTTACAAGCCGCCAAAGATGTGAATATTCAAGCATTCCGAGAAACCGAAACCGAACGCAGTTCTAACAAATCCTTTGGTTGGAACGCTGGCGTTGCTATTACCTTTGATAACGGTTTTTCCGCAGGCATTACAGGCGGAGCAAATTACGGTAAAGGACACGGTAATGGGGACGGTGTTTCGTGGCGAAAC
>JAFWTP010000160.1 GCA_017518845.1 Neisseriaceae bacterium | reverse complement strand
ATCGCTCATCATCGGAATAAATTGCTCATAGCCTACCCAAGCCGAATCGAACAGTATGTAATCGCATAAATGTCCTATTTTATCAACCACTTGGCGAGCATTATAAATAGTGCCGTCATAAGTGCCTAATTGAATAACCGCCAAACGAAACGGGCGTTTTTCATTCGCTTTTTCAGGAGCAACTTTGGCAATTTCTGCCCGAATATAATCTTCTTCAAATGAAGGCGAAGTAATGCCGCCGATAAAACCATAAGCATTGCGAGAAGTTTCTAAATAAACAGGTTTTGCACCGCTTAATAATAAGGCACCCTGATGAACCGATTTATGATTATTGCGGTCGAACAAAACCAAATCATCTTTGGCGGCTAACGCACCGATGGCGATTTTATTTGCCGCCGAAGTGCCGCCTAATACAAAATAAGTTTTGTCAGCGTTATACACTTTCGCGGCGTGGGCTTGGGCTTCAAACGCAGGGCCTTCGTGAATCAACAAATCGCCCAAACGCACATCGGCGTTGCACGAATCCGCCCGAAACAGCGTTTCGCCAAAATACAAGAAAAACCGCCGCCCTGTGGGGTGTTTGCGGAAAAACTGCCCGCCCTGATGACCTGGGCAATCAAACGCCGCATTGCCGTAGTCGGTATAATCTTTCAATGCTTGGAAAAACGGCGGGTCAAGGCTGTCAATATAATCGGCAGCGGCGGCGTTAATCAACTGACCGTTGTAATATTTCAACTCGTCCGCCAACTCAATCACGCCATAGAGTTCAGGCAGCCACTCGGCTGGCACGGTTTCGCCATATTCCACAGCGGCAAAAATCGGAATATTAAAACCGATGCGCTCTAACTCATTCCAAACTTCTTCTAAATCAGCCACTTTGGCAACCACCGCACACACATTGGTGAAGTCGGTCATATCAATATTCATCACCTTATATTCGGAAATGAACGCAAATTCAACACCTTGCGATACGGCAATTCTCATAGCGACTGTCCTTTGATTTTTGTCAGACTTAAAAGTGTGAAAGATACAGCGTTTTTGCTGAAAATGCTATTATTTTGCGGTATTTTTTTGAAAAATATTTTTCAGGCTGCCTGAAAAACAGTGAGCAGTTAGCAGTGAGAAGTGAGCAGTGATTAAGTCAAGCCTTGTCAGGCTTGACGGTTATATTTAAGATAACGCTTCGATATTCGTTTCAGGCAGCCTGAAAGGGGGTATCGAAGCGTTATCTTAAATAACTGCTCACTGCTCACTACTAACCGCCCGCTGTTTTACAAAAAATGGCTAATTTATCATCAAAAACAGTAAAAAAATTGCATTTTTACCGTTTATCGTTATTTTTAACCGTATTTCTGAAAAATGGTGATACCCTTTTTGAGCATTCAATGGTAATATTGCAGATAATTCAGTTGGCGTTAATATTCATATTGCGTCTGCTTTTTTTAATAATACAAGGAATCGATAATATGGCAAAAAAATCACTCGTGGCACTTTCTTTAATCGCCGCAGCCGCTTTAACCGCTTGTGCGACAGGGACAAAAATCAACAGCGATGGCACAGTCGATGAACTCAAATGGAAATCGCCTGACGGCGTTACTTTCAACAAGAAAAAAGGCACATTCCCCGACTTGCAAAGTTTAAGCCAAGTACGCACGGGTATGACCAAAGACCAGTTGTATTATTTAATCGGCAGACCCCAATACAATGACGGCTGGCGACCACGCGAATGGAACTATGTTTTCCACTTTCACACACCAGGTCAAGGCACAGACGATGTAACCACTTGTCAATATAAAGTGGTGTTTGATAAAGATATGTTTGCACGCACATTCCACTGGAATCCTGTTGATCCTGCGGACGCAGTCTGCCCGCCGAATGTGGAAGAACCTGCACCCGCACCACAATCTCGCCGCTATACTTTGGACGCGGACGCATTGTTTGCATTTGACAAATCTTCGACTGACCAAATGTTGCCCGAAGGCCGTGCTCAATTAGACAACTTGGCAAGCCACTTAAAACGCTTTGACGATTTGCGTTCGGTTCGCATTACAGGACACACCGACCGCTTGGGCAGCGTTGAATACAACCAAGGCTTGTCCGAACGCCGTGCCCAAACCGTTCGCAATTATTTGATTGAACGCGGCGTACCTGCACGGGTAATTTTTGCACAAGGTGTAGGCAAATCGCAACAAATCAAAGCCTGCGAAGGCAAAATGCCCCGCAAAGAACTCATCGCCTGCTTGCAACCGAATCGCCGCGTTGAAGTGGAAGTTGATGGCTCTGGTCAGTTAGACTAATTGATTGATTGACTTAAATAAAAACGCCACGATTGTGGCGTTTTTTTTATTTTCAGGCTGCCTGAAACGCTTTACGGCTTACGACAACACGCTAAATAATTTACCGAAGTATCATCACACAACACATAATCACGCGTTAAGGGGCGGTAACTCATGCCCCGTAGGGCAATGGTTTCCAAGCCTGCGTTGCGTGCCATACGCACCAATTCCGCTGGGGTGATGAATTTTTTGTGTTCGTGCGTGCCACGCGGCAGCATTTTCAGCACATATTCGGCGGCAATAATGGCGTGCAAATATGATTTCATATTGCGATTAAGCGTCGAAAAAAACACGCTGCCGCCTTGCTTTACCAAAGCCGCACAAGCGTTAATCACACTTTGCGGGTCGGGAATGTGTTCCAATAATTCCATACACACCACGCTATCAAATTGTGCAGGTTGTTCTTCTGCTAATTGTTCGGCAGAAATTTTTTGGTAATCAATATCCAAACCACTGTCCAATGCGTGTTGTTGTGCCACTTCCAAAGACGCGTCTGCCAAGTCTATGCCTTTAACGCTTGCCCCTGCGTGTGCTATCGCTTCGCTTAATATACCGCCGCCACAGCCCACATCAAGCACGCTTTTGCCGCTTAACGGGGCGTATTCTTCAATAAACGACAGGCGAACGGGGTTAATGTCGTGCAGGGTTTTCAGTTCGCCCGCTTTATTCCACCATTTGTCGGCAAGATTACCAAATTTGCTGATTTCGTCTAAATCTACATTGTGGGTCATGGTTGTCTTTCGTGATTAAGGTTTCAGGCTGCCTGAAAGTGCATTCACTCACTCTGGCACGGCAGTGAAGTGGTAACTGGATAAATTGCTATAAAAATGGTCTAATGGACCGTGTCCTTTGCCTAATTGCCAGTTGGCGGCTTCGACAATCGCACCGTGTACAAAGTTTTTGGCGGCGGCAACCGCTTCGGGTAAGCCTGTTACTTGCGGACGCATGGTGGCAATCGCTGATGACAGCGTACAACCTGTGCCGTGTGTGTTTTTGGAATGAATACGCGGTTTTTGATATGCCTTTGAAAAATCAGGCATAATCAGCCAGTCGGTAGCGGTATCGTTTTCCAAATGTCCGCCTTTGGCAAGCACCGCTTTGGCACCTTTATCCAACAATTTTTGTGCTTGAATTTTAACCAATGTGTCTGCGGTAATTTTGGTTGCCGAACAGTCGGTTAATTGGGCTAATTCACTGACATTGGGCGTAACCACATCTGCCAAAGGCAATAATTCGGTGAGCAAGGCTTGGCAAATATTGTCTTCAACCAAAGAATCACCCGAAGTGGCAACCATAACGGGGTCTAATACCACAAATTGTGGCTGATATTTGCGTAAGATTTCAGCCACAACGCGAATGCTGTCGGCGTTGGGCAGCATACCGATTTTTACCGAACAAATGTCTAAATCGTCAAACACCGCTTCGCATTGTTCGCGTAAAACGCCTGTTGGCACGGGATTCAAGGAACGCACGCCTTGCGTGTTTTGTGCGGTAACCGCAGTAATGGCAGTGCAACCGTATCCGCCCAAAGCACTGATGGTTTTTAAGTCGGCTTGAATGCCCGCCCCTGCGGACGAGTCTGAACCTGCAATGCTTAAAACAATGGGGTTTTGAATGATTTTTGCCATGATGATTGCTCCTTGTGCTGGATTATTTCAGGCTGCCTGAAAGATTGGAATAATATATTCGGTGTTTGCTAAATACATTAAATGAAAGCCATATTGCAATACTCACAACCATGATTATTTCTGTAAATTCCAACAATCGTTGTTTAACATCCGTTGAATAGTAGTATGTCATAAATGATAAATATCTATTAAAATTAAAAGGCTTATCATCAAAAATAAAAAAAGATATAGTCAGAATAAATATAAATAAAATATAAAATATACAGGCACTGCTTAATATATAAATATATTTATTTTTTATTTTATTAAAACGATATTCTGTAAATACAAAAAATATCGAACCTAAAATAGCCATTCCGAGAAAAATAGCAATACACAATAAAACAAGCATTATCAATGCGTCTATTTGTTGAAGAAAATCAGGGTATTTCCAAATTAGCCGCACAAGAATGAAAACACCACTCACCAATGCAATCGATAAAGCAAACACAAAAGCACTTAACGCAATCCTTGCCACTCTTTGTTTTTTAGTCGGCTGATAATTGGGATTATTTTCAGGCTGCCTGAAATCTGCTGAAAGTGGCGGTGCATAAGGATTTTCGTCCATTTTTTCTCCTGTTTTCAATGGATTGGATAATACATAGCAATCACAACTGCAACGGGCGACAACATAGGGACGCCCCTACGGCGTTATTTTCATCACGGCATTGATAACGCGTTTTCTGTATTATTTTGTGCCACTTCTTGTGCTGGTTCGTTTTCTGGGGAAATTTCTTCGTCTTCAAAAATGTTTTCGTCATCTTCTTCTTCAAACGAAGTGGCAGGTTTGCCGCTAAACAATAACTGTCCGTCATTTAAGGCAATATCGCCAATTAAAACGCCGTTTTCAATTTTCAGGTAGCCTTGTTTTTGCATATCGGCAATCATATTGTTCATCATCAAACGAACGGTTTCTTGAATTTCAGCAGCATTTTTTTGGTCTTCCACATCAAACAAATTTTGAATTTGCGTGTGGGCAAAACTTTCAATCATCGCTTGTGGCACTTGATAATTGAATTTCATCGATATTTTAGGCAAAAGTGCGGAAAAATCGTCCAAATCTTCTTTTTGAACACCTTTTAACGCAAACGAGCCTTCTATTTGCGTTTTGCCTGACGGCGTTTGTAAATCGAATGTGGAAAGCGTGATTTTTGGGTCATCGGTAAATAATGCCGCCCCTTTGCCCCGCAAGGTTTGTAACACTTCACTACGCCACTCATCGGCGTTGTCATTAGAAATAGAAACAACACTATCGCTAATAGCAGCAAAGGCTGTGGCGTTTAAGTGTTCGGCTGAACCTTCGATTTTCATCGGTCCATACACTTCATCACCATAGTTTAGGCGTTCAAACGACACCAAACCTTTGCCTGATAAGTAGTTATTGTCAATTTTAGACGATATGGCAAAGTGAATATTATGTGCTGCCACATCGGGCGGCAAAATGGAAATGGACGGATTGATAAAACCGCCTAATTGCAAGCCGCTCACCAATTTAACCACTTCGTTTAAGCGAATTTTGTAATCCACTTTATCTCGATTCCAGTGCATGGAAATTTCTTGCAAAGAAACATCGGTATCGCCTGTTTTAATCGGTTGAGATGGCAGTGACGACGCTTGATATTTCAAACCTTGATACGATACATTGAAATAATCTGCCAAAGAAACAGCCAAACCTGGATTGTCCAAAGCGGTTTTGTATGCGGTGTATAAAGGTTCGTAGTTGGTAGTCGATTGCAAGCCCTGCCACGCAATTTTAATGCCCGACAATTCTTCATAATCCAAAGGAGCAACGCTAAATTTCAGGCTGCCTGAACCCGATAAGGCAATGTTGTCGGTCATGGTAAAAGGCGTGGTGTCGCCAAATAACTGTTTCATCATTTTTTGCTGTTCGCCTGAAAATTCAAACGAACTTTCGGCTTTCGCACCCCACAGATTATGCCGCACACGGCTTTTAATGGTGATGGGCGAATCCAATAAAGCACGAATGCGGTCGGGCATAAACTGCCCTGCACTGTCCAAATGTTTGGGCGACACACGAATGGTTAGCGTCTCTTGGCTTACAAAAATGCCCCGATTGTAATCCCGCGACACAATCTGCAAAAGCCCTGATGTGCCTTGAATAATGCGACTGCGTTTGTCTAATGTTTGCTCGGCAACCGAACCACAATACCACGCACCGCCCACATAAGCAGCACCTGCGGCGGCAATCAATGCGGTTAAAAGAATGGGCGTTTTTTTCATATTTTGACAACCTTTGTGAAGAAAAACCAATCGTCTAACCGCTCATTATACTATGAATATGCACTCATTAAAAAATGCTTTCAGGCAGCCTGAATGAATTTTAAAAACACACGCCACAATATGCTATGATTTTCTGCTTTGATAAATTATAAGGACATCATCGTGTCATCATTTTTTTCGCTTACATCGTGGGAAGAGTTTTTACAATCTTTATTTGTACAACAAGAATTTTTTTCGCAAATCATTCAGCATAATTTTTTTAAACCTTTGAGTATTGTCGAATTTATCATCGCCATTACCTTATGGCTTGGCTTGGCTTGGTTTGTTAATCGCAAAACACGCCACATTCACGCCGAAAACGGTTTGTTCAAATATTGGCTGTCGCGGCTTAATTTGCCGATTATTTTAATTGTTGTCGGCATTATTGCCGCCTACACTTGGACGCATTTTTCAGGCAGCCCCAGTTTATGGTTGCGGCTTGTGGTGATTACCGCTCCGTGGCTGATGCTCATTCGCACCACTATGGTTTTTCTTCATTATATTTTTCCAGAAGATAAATTTTCGCTATCAACTGCCCGTACGCTTTCTGCCATTATTTGGATAGGCTATGTGCTGTGGTTAATTGGCATTGGCACGCTTGCCATTCAATTTGCTCAAAAACTCGCCGTGCCGATTGGCGGAAAAACCATCAGTTTGTATATGGTTGTTACGGGCATTTTTTGGGTGATTGTTGCCCTGATTTTAGCCATGTCTTTGGCAAGATTTTTGGAATTGCGTTTAGCAAAAGCACAAAGATTAGACAATAATTTACGCATTGTTTTAAGCAAAATCATCAAATCGGTATTGGCGATTTTGGCGGTCATCATTACTCTGCCCTTGATTGGCATTGATTTAACCGTGCTGTCAGTGTTTGGCGGGGCGTTGGGTATTGGCTTGGGCTTTGGTTTGCAGAAAATCGCCAGCAATTATGTGTCGGGTTTTATTATTCTGTTAGACCGTTCAGTGCGTATGGGCGATCGCTTAACGCTGAATGGTTTTACGGGCGTGGTGAGTAAAATTACTTCGCGTTTTGTGGTGTTGCGTGGCACAGGCGGCACAGAAGCCTTGATTCCAAACGAAAATTTTATCGGCAATGCGGTGTTAAACGACACTTATTCTAACCGCCGTCTGTGGCGAAGTCTGCCCATTCAGGTTGCCTATGGCTCGGATTTACGCAAGGTTATGGACATTCTCAAAACCGCCGCAAATCGCCATTCACGCATAGCAGACGCAAATGCGTTTATCAGCGAATTTGCGTCAGACGGCATTAACCTGCAATTAGGCTACTGGCTGTTAGACCCTGAAAACAGCGTTTTGCAACTTAATTCTGATATTCTGTTTGAAATTTGGGACGAATTTCAAAAACACGGCATTGAAATTCCATTTCCGCAAAGAGAAGTGCGTGTTTTGAACGATTTTTCGGAATTTGCAACAAATAATGACGAAAAGCAAAGCAATCCAAACAAATAAGCGATATTGTTTAGCCTGCCTGAAACATCTTCAAAACAAGGAAAACGCAATATGGCACAAATCAGTATTTTGGGCGGCGGCTTAACGGGTCGCTTAATGGCTTTGTTATTAGCACAGCAACACAGCGTAACGCTGTATGACGAAGGCGGCAAGGACGGTAATTTGTCGGCGGCGTTTGTGGCGGCTGCCATGCTTGCTCCTATGGCAGAAGCGGTTGATGCCACGCCGCAAGTTTTGCAATTAGGCTATCAAAGCCTTGATTTATGGAAACAAATTATCAACAGGCTGCCTGAACCTGTGTTTATGCAGTTTTCAGGCAGCCTGATTGTATGGCACGCCCAAGACGGTGATATAGCCAAGCGATTTGCCCAGCAATTACGGCGTGGCAACGGCGGACAAGAAGTTTGGACAAACTGGAACGCCGATGATATTGCCAAAAACGAACCGCAATTAGGCGGACGATTTACGCAGGGTTTTTATTTGCCTACCGAAGGGCAGTTAGACAATCGCCAAACCTTGTTAGCATTAGCAAATGCGATTGAAAACGCAGGCGTAAAATGCCACTGGAATACAGCGGTTTCCCTGACCGATATAACCGCCGACTGGCTGATTGACTGTCGTGGTTTTGGGGCAAAAGCCGACTGGAATCGTGGCAAATCGCAGTTGCGTGGTATTCGTGGCGAAGTGGCACGCGTTTATGCTCCTGAAATTACGCTCAATCGCCCTACCCGCCTGTTGCACCCGCGTTATCCCTTGTATATCGCCCCCAAAGAAAACCATATTTTCGTCATCGGAGCCACGCAAATCGAAAGCGAAGACCAAAGCCCTGTTTCTGTGCGTTCAGGCTTGGAATTGATGAGTTCGCTGTATGCCGTAACCCCCGCCTTTGGCGAAGCCCGCATTTTAGAACTTGCCACAAACCTACGCCCCACGCTGGATCATCACGACCCCGAAATTCGTGTGGATATAAACAAAAAAATATTGTCTATCAATGGCTTATTTAGACACGGCTTTATGATTGCCCCTGCGGTGTGCTATGCCGCCATGCGTATTTTTGAAAACGCCTTGCAAGGGCAAGCGATTGAAAAAGATAAACAAACAGGCATTGAACCTGTGGTATTGTAGTTTTCAGGCAGCCTGAAACTTAATTTATCAATTCAAGGCTGTCTCCATTTTCAGGCAGCCTGAAAAAGGAAGACCAATGAAAACCCCCAAAAATCTTGACCATTACTGCCCAGTATGTGGCGAATTGCTGTCGCCAGTGGCGTATCGCATGGCATCATCGCTACGCGAAACCCAGCAAGACAAAAACGAAATGGCATTAAAAAAACGCGTGGTAGAAAAAGAACGCTCTTTTTATTGCAAAAAATGCCAAAAAGACATTCATTTACCTTTATTTATTCATAAATGATGAAAAGCAACGCCAAGCATAAAAACCAAGTCCGCATTATCGGCGGCATACACCGTTCTCGTTTAATTCATTTTAACAACGCAGACGGCTTACGCCCCACTGCCGATATGGTGAGAGAAAAACTGTTTAACTGGTTAGGACAAAAATTAACAGGCAAAACTGTATTAGATTTATTTTCAGGCAGCGGTATAATGGCTTTTGAATCATCATCCCGCAACGCTAAATATATTATCGCCGTTGAAAACAACAAACAAACCGCAGAAAAAATAAAACAAAACAACAAATTATTAAAAATAGACAATATAGAAATTAAAACCACAAATGCACTTAACTTTTTAGAAGAAACACCGCAAAAATTTGATATAGTCTTTATCGACCCCCCATACGCTTATCAAGAATGGCAAATATTATGGCAAAAATTACCCAATATATTAAAAACAAACGCCGAAGTTTATATTGAAAGCAATCAAAAAATTGAATTACCGCATTATTTACACGAAAAGAAAAACGGCAAATGTGGCATCAGTTATTTTGTTTTGGCAGAATATATTCAGGCTGCCTGAAAAATACACCCCCAAACAAACGCACAAAAATGCTAAAATTCTCCATTCATTTGAGCGATAAACCAAAGGCACGGCAATGGCAAACCAACTCACCTTAAACCTACTCAAACCGCAAGACTTTTTCAACGCTTATTACTGGCAAAGTCCCGTAAAAAACGAAGACGAATTTGCTGTCATTGTTGCCGAATATTTACAAAATTTAGAAAAGAGCAAACACCAAAGCGAAAAAGCCATTTGTGCCAATGTTTTAAAGCCATTTTTTGAACGCTTAAACTTTAACAATGTCAATAGCGAATATGTATTACAAGGTGTTGCTACCAATAGTGCGATTGATTTAGTTTTAATCAAAGATGAAGCCGCTACTGTAATTATTGAAGCCAAAAAACAAGACAATAAAGAAATGATTACGGTAGAAAACGCCAATAAAAAGGCTTTACACGAAGCCATTTTATATTATTTCAGGGAGCGTGAAAATGGAAATTTAAGTTTAAGATTTATTATTATTAGTAATTTTTATGATTTTTATATTTTTCGTGCTAATGAAATAGAACATATTTTTTATAAGAATAAAAAATTAGCAAAACTTTATCGTAAAGTAGTGATAGAAAAAGACACATTATTCACAGGAACAACCAAAGAATTTTACGAAGAAGCCGAAAAAATCATCAATAGCGATGATTTCATCAATGGTTTAATAACCAAAAAACGCTATAAAGAAGTTATTGATAATCAAGGAGAAATAACAAGCAACAAGCAAAGCGAATTTTTGGACGAAGACGGTAATTTAATAACTGTACAGATAAACTGTTTTCATCTTAATCTTGCCGAATTTAAGAATAAATCACGCAAAGCAAAAGAAATTATCAAATTATTTTCACGCGAATTTTTATATGGTGAATTTTCTTATGACCCCAATAAAATCAGCAAAAAATTTTATGAAGAACTGCTTTATATTTTAGGCTTAAAAGAAGAAAAAAGTGGCAATTTAACACCCAATAATGTTGCAGGTTCTTTATTTAAAAACATAGAAAACAGTTTGCACCATTCCGATTTTGACACCATAATGCAACTCATTATATTATGGTTAAATCGTTTATTATTTTTAAAATTGATTGAAACCAATTTAATCAATTTCAATGCTAATGGCGATAAAGCATTAAATGCGTCATTAAAATTTCTCAACAGCAACAAAATTAGCGACTTTGACACCTTAAACACCGTATTTTTTGACATATTAGCCAAACCCATAGGCGAGCGATTAAAATCCAAATTTGATTATTTACCCTATCTCAATTCAAATATCTTTCAAAAACAACAAATTGAGAAAGAAAAATTAAGCATTAACCAACTACACAATGAAGAATACATTGAATTTTACCCACACACCACGCTATTAGATGAAAACCGCAAAAAACGCACAGGTAAGATTAAATTTTTGGATTATCTGTTCCAATTTTTAGACGCATTTGACTTTGGCGAAATCAAAACGGACGAAGTTT
>JAFWTP010000159.1 GCA_017518845.1 Neisseriaceae bacterium | reverse complement strand
CAACCTGCATTATTGCAACCGCCAATATCGCCTAATCGACAACCTTTTTCGTAATATTGAATCGAAGTGGTGTAATTTTTATCCACACCTTGCCCTGTTTGATATAAAAAACCAATATGCGAACAGGCACGAGCAACCGTGCCGCCACAGGCTTTTTCAAAATAATTCAATGCCTTATGAATGTCTTTTGTAACCCCTGTACCCCGACTGAATTTTAAGCCATATGCGTAACAACTGTTATAGTTTCCTTGTTCGCATTGCGTTTGTGTTTCATCTTGTTTTTGACAAGCAGAAAATAGCAATACCGCCAAAACGGCAGAAAATAAATAGCGTTTCATATCAAAAAATCCTTTTCAGGCAGCCTGAAAAAAATGCAATGTTTGCACACAAACAAACATTGCATTTTCCAAATAAAATCAAACAATTACGCTTTTTCCAAACCGAAAGCGGTGTGCAGTACGCGTGTGGCTAATTCGGTGTATTTTTCTGCAATTAACACCGACACTTTGATTTCGGAAGTGGAAATCATTTGAATGTTAATGCCTTCTTCGGCTAATGCACGGAACATAGTCGAAGCCGTGCCCACATGCGAACGCATGCCTGCACCCACAATCGACACTTTGGCAACGGTATCATCACCCGATACTTCTGCCGCACCGATTTTCTCTTTGACTTCGTTCAGAATTTTCAGGGCATTGTTGTAATCGCCACGCGGCACGGTGAATGAGAAGTCGGTTGTGCCTTCCGCACCCACATTTTGGATAATCATATCCACTTCAATATTGGCATCTGCCACTGCGCCCAAAATTTGGAAAGCAATGCCTGGTTTGTCTGGCACGCCACGCACATTGATTCGTGCTTGATTTTTATCACATGCAATGCCTGATACTTGTACTCGTTCCATTTGTTCGTCCTCTTCAAAAGTAATCAGAGTGCCGCCGCCGCCGTCTTCTTCCAAACTGCTTAACACACGCAGGCGAACACGATATTTGCCCGCAAATTCAACCGAGCGAATTTGCAATACTTTGGAACCCAAAGACGCCAGTTCCAACATTTCTTCAAAAGTAATTTTATCCAAACGGCGTGCTTCGGGAACAATGCGTGGGTCTGTGGTATAAACGCCATCGACATCGGTATAAATTTGGCATTCATCGGCTTTTAATGCCGCAGCCAGTGCCACTGCCGAAGTGTCCGAGCCGCCACGACCGAGCGTGGTAATGTCGCCCACGCCGTCAATGCCTTGAAAACCTGCCACAATCACCACTTTGCCGTCTTTTAAGTCGGCACGCATAGCAGCGTCATCAATGGTTTCAATACGGGCTTTGGTGTGGGCGGAATCGGTTTTCACTGCCACTTGCCAGCCTGTATAACTTTTGGCAGGCACGCCGATGGCGTCCAGAGCCATAGCCAACAAGCCGATGGTAACCTGTTCGCCTGTGGATAACACCACATCCATTTCACGCGGATTAGGATTGCCGCCGCTGACATCGTTTGCCAACGCCACCAAGCGATTGGTTTCGCCGCTCATAGCGGACACCACCACCACCAAGTCATGCCCCTGCGATTTGAATTTTGCGATGCGGCGTGCCACATTTTGGATTCGTTCCACCGAACCCACCGAAGTGCCGCCGTATTTTTGAACAATCAGAGCCATTTTATTTCCCTAATTCAAAAGGAGATAGGTTAAGTTAAAAGGGTTTATTATCACCGTTTTTCGCTAAAAAGTAAAAGAAAACGCGTAAAATCGCTTTATTTTGTATGAATTTTGGCTTGTATGTAATAGAATAAATGTTTTTGGGGTTTTCAGGCTGCCTGAAACAACTTTTAAGCACAACAACAGTACAAAAATCCTTTCAGGCTGCCTGAAAAATTAAAAGGAATATACAAAACAATGTCGTACACTCGAAGACAATTTTTACTTTACACCGCTTTGGCGACACTCACTGCCTGTTCGTCCAAAGCCAAACACGCTCGTATCGCCAAAAACAGCACCGTTGTGGCTTTGGGCGATTCTTTAACCGAAGGTTTTGGTGCGTCTGTTGCCTATCCCACTGTTTTACAACAATTAACAGGTTGGAATGTGGTTAATCACGGCGTATCGGGCAACACTTCGGCGGATATTATTAACAGGCTGCCTGAAACATTATCGCTTAATCCTAAATTGATATTATTCGGTATTGGCGGTAATGATTTTTTACGCAAGGTTGATGAAAACGAAACCAAAAATAATATTATTAAAACCATTCAACACATTAAAAACAACCATATTCCTGTTGTATTGATTGCCGAGCCGCATTTTACTGTGAGTGCTTTATTTGGCAGTTTCAAAGATCACCCGATGTATGAAGAAATAGCACGCCAAGAAAATATCCCCTTATTGGGCGATTTATGGTCAGAAGTTTTATCCGATAAGTCTTTGAAATCTGACCAAATTCACGCCAATGACGCAGGTTATCGTTATTTTGCCGAAAAATTGGCACAATTCTTAAAACAACAAGGTTTTTTATAAATAAAATGCTTGCCGCCGATTTTATTCATCGTCCTGCTCCCATATTTGCTCAATATGCGTCTTTATGTGTATTGGCAATTATTGCCACACCAATTTTAATGCAATTACCTAAAAGCATTATGCTGATTTTTGCTTTATTTTGGGTTGTGCGTATTATATTGATTAAACTGAATATCAAACCCTTAAAAGGTTTGCCGTTGGCATTGGTTTCTATTGCGGCAATTATTTTAATTTTTTCACAAACCAAATCTTTATTGGGACAAGACGGCGGCATTTCATTTTTGGTGATGATGGCACTGTTAAAATCCTATGAAAGCAAGGACATACGCGATTGGCAAATATTATTATTAGCCAGTTTATTTTTAACAGTCGGCACGCTGTTATTTTCGCAGGGCATTGTCAATACACTTTGGACGGCGTTATGTTTGTTTGCGGTACTCACTTGTTTGAACTTGCTTGACGGCGGCAACAAGACAGACGCACTCAAACAAGCGGCTCGGGGGTTGATTTTTTCTTTGCCACTGGCGATTGTGTTCTTTATCGCCCTGCCCCGCCCCGAAAATCCGCCCGTGCGATTTATGCCTGTGGCAGAAAATACCGCCGCCAAAACAGGCTTATCCGACACGCTCTCACCTGGTTCGTTTTCCGAATTGGTGCAAGATGATGAACCTGCATTTAATGTAGTGTTTCAAAATAATTTTGTTCCAAAAAACAATCAGTTATATTGGAAAGTATTGATTATGCCCGACTTCGATGGCAGAAGTTGGAAAGCCCGTCAGCCGTTTTTTCGTTTGGAAAACAGCGAAATGCAGGGGCGTTTTTCAGGCAGCCTAAATACCGTGCATTACGAAATCATTGCCCAAGACTGGAACGGTTATTTTCCGTCTTTGGATTACACGGTTGAAGTGCCTATGCGGCAAATACAACTGTTTCACACAGGCAGTATTATGGTGTGGCGGCGTTCCAATCAGCACCGCCGTTTTGTGTTGGCAGCAACGCTAACTGACCGTATGCGTGAAGATATGCCCGAAATGTGGTTGCGTGGTTATTTGCGACTGCCTGACGGCGTTGCACCGCAGACACGCGAATTGACCGCACAACTATTAAACCAAAGTGCCACAGACGAAGAATTTATACAACAAGCCTTTGATTATTTTAAGAAAAATAACTTTGTCTATACACTTAATCCGCCCTTATTAGCCAATTATCCTGATGAAACAGACGCGTTTATGTTTCACAGCAAACAAGGTTTTTGCGGACATTTTGCGTCTGCTTTTGCGGTGATGATGCGGCAAGCAGGTTTGCCCGCCCGTGTGGTGAGCGGCTATCAAGGCGGCACTTATGACGAATCTGCTCAATTTTGGCAAATCAGAAGTCGAGACGCACACGCTTGGGTAGAAGTATGGTTACCTGAACAAAAACAATGGCGAAGAATTGACCCCACAGCCGCCGTATCTGCCCGCAGTGAATTGGGTTTTGGCAACACATTAGGCAGTGGCACAAACCGTTTATTTTCGTGGTATCAATTACAAAAAATCGGTGCCAAAATACAATTTCACTGGCAAAGCAAAGTAGTCGATTTCGACACCGAACGCCAAAACGCCCTATTTCGCCGTTTAGGCTTGGGGCGTGTCAGTGCGTCATCGGTTTTAGCGATTTTACTGATTGGCGGAGCAATCGCTGCCAGTCCGATTATTGCGTGGTATCGCCGCCGTTTTTACCAACGCCAAAACCCATTAGCAGACGGCTTTTTACGCTTAAAACAACAACTTACAGGCGACGATGAATTAGCCCTATCACAAACACCAAGCGATTTTTTACGAACGCTACACCTTTCAGGCAGCCTGAATAATGACATTCAGCAATTAGTGCAAGATTACATTCAATTACGCTACGGCACAGACAATCCCCCCAAAGCCCAAGTGCTACAATGGGCAAAACGCTGCAAAAAAATCTGCCGCAAATATCGGGTGGGATAGGCGTAGGGTGGGTAACTTTGTCAAGAGCAACATAGGTAACACTTGTTGCCACGACATGGGTAACACTTAAAGTCTTCTAATTTTACGGTTAATGAGTTTTCCATTTTCAGTGGAAAACTCGCCTATTTTAAAGTTGCGATAGCACGCCAAAAACGCTGTGTCATCTTTGTTGGGGCGAAATTCAATGTATTCCCCTGCCATTGTTTCACTCAAATACACCTGATGATGTGCAAAACGAGCATAGCCCCAACTATTCACCTTAATCACATGAAATTGTCCGCCATATTCAAATTTTTCAATGTGTTGCGGCATTTGTCGTTTGCTGGGCGTATAAACTTCCGCTGGCGTTCGCATATTCAACGCTGCATGCGGGCGTTGTGTGTTGTATTGATTTCGCCAAATTTGTAACGCCGCATTTGCTTGTGCTGCATTGCTAAATTGTTGATATTTCAACAATTCATTCTTCATTGTGCGGTGAAAACAAGGTTTAGTTGATACGAAGTATCAACCTTTAACAAACACAGTTTGTTAAAGTAGATTGCGAAGCAATCAAACCGCAGTTTCTGCGAACGAAGT
>JAFWTP010000012.1 GCA_017518845.1 Neisseriaceae bacterium | reverse complement strand
GACAACACGCCGCTTTATATTCCTGATTTTATTGATAATCCCAATGAACCGCCTGTGATTGTTGCCAAAAATTTAGTCAAACGCTTTGGCGATTTTACCGCTGCCAACAATGTTTCTTTTACCATTCAAAAAGGCGAAATTTTTGGTTTTTTGGGTTCAAACGGTTGTGGCAAAAGCACCACCATGAAAATGCTCACGGGCTTATTGCAGGCGGACGAAGGACACGCCACGCTGTTTGGGCAGCCTGTTGATGAAGACGACAAAGCCACGCGTTGCCGTGTGGGCTATATGTCGCAAGCATTTTCGCTGTATGAAGAACTCACCGTCAAGCAAAATTTGGCTTTGACGGCGGCCATTTACCCCACCACGCACAACAAAATTAAAGAAAGTGTGGCGGACGCATTGCATCGTTTTGATTTAATTCAATATGCCGATAACAAACCTGCGGATTTGCCTTTGGGCATTCGTCAGCGATTGCAACTTGCCGCCGCCTGCATTCATCGCCCTGAACTCTTAATTTTGGACGAACCCACTTCGGGGGTTGATCCGCACGCACGCGATATGTTTTGGCGGCAACTGATTGAATTATCAAGAAAAGACAAAACCACCATTTTTGTCTCCACCCATTTTATGAACGAAGCGGCATTGTGCGACCGCATTTCCTTAATGCACGCAGGACGCGTTTTAGCCGCCGATACGCCTGAAAATTTGCGACAACGCTTTCAGGCAGCCACATTAGAAGAAGCCTTTATTCAATGTTTGGAAGACAATGGCGCGAATGAATCTGCCGAAACGGCGTTTGATGAAACGATTATTAGCGAAGAAAATCAACATAAAATCAACCCATTAGCGGCGTGGTTAGCCACCACACTCACCTTTGCACGGCGAGAAAGTTTGGAATTATTACGCGACCCCATGCGGCTTTTTTTCGCCGCCGTAGGGCCATTGGTGATTTTATTCTGCATTGCCCTGTGCATATCGTTTGACATAGACGAAGTGCCGTTTGCGGTTGCCGATTTCGACAGCAGTTTAGACAGCCAAAAATTAGTGCAGGAATTTGAATCATCACCCTATTTTGTGGCACAAAACCCTTTGTACAATCACCCCCAAATTGAAGAAGCACTGCATAATAATCAAGCCAAATTAGTCATCGAAATTCCGCCCAATTTTGGCAAAGAATTAAATGCAGGCAAAAAACCGCAAGTGGCGTATCACATTGACGGCACACAACCTTTCACCGCCACCGCGATTAGCGGCTATATCGGCGGCACAACGGCTTCACATATCGCCAATATGCTGCCTGAAAAACAAGCGTCAATCGACAGCATTACCGAACCCAGATTTATTTATAATCAACAATTTAAAAGCATATACGCCATGACCCCAGCGGTGTTGATGATGGCATTACTCATGATACCGACTATGCTCACCGCAGTCGGCGTGGTGCGAGAAAAAGAGTTAGGTTCAATCTTAAATTTTTACACTTCGCCCGTTTCAGGCAGCCAATATTTAATCGGCAAACAACTGCCGTATATCGCTTTGGGCTTTGCCAGTGGCTTGATTTTATTATTTTTTATCGTATTTATATTGGGCGTGCCAGTCAAAGGCTCGCTAATTGCCCTGCTTATAGGCATATTACTGTTTGTCGCCGTTGCCACCGCCATAGGCTTGTTTGTGTCCTGCTTTGTCAATACCCAAATCGCCGCCCTATTTGCCGCAGGCATTTTGGTGATGATACCGTCCGTTAATTTTTCAGGCATGATATACCCCGTTGCCACATTAGAAGGTGCAGCCGCCGTCATCGCCAAAATCTTCCCCGCGTCATGGTTTCAAATCATCAGCATAGGCACATTCACCAAAGGCGTAGGCTTTTCCGTGCTGTGGAAAATGTACGCCGTTTTAGCATTGCAGTTGTTGCTATTGATGAGTTTATCAGTAAAATTGTTGAAGAAGTGGGAGAAGTAGTTTTCAGGCTGCCTGAAATAACATAACTTATTGATTTATCAATATTATGTAATAATCAAATCGGCGTTGCTTGTCAATCGCAAAACGCAGTATAGTCGTTAAACTTCAAAACACTAATGCGTTGTCTCGCCTTGCCGTATTAGTTATACTGTCGCAGGCAAAGCCGCCTGTTATTGTTTTGAAGTTTAACGACTATAAAAAATATATTCTTAATAAAAACAATATATTACAAAAAAACTATTGACAAGTTTGCTATACTAAAAACAGGTAAGCCTTTGTAGGCTGCCTGAAAGAATGATTTTTCACAAACAAATGGAGTTTTTATGTTACGCAAGTTTTTGTTTTCTTTAAGTTTATTGTCTGTTTCAGCGGTGTTTGCGGAACCTGTGAAAGTGATGACCAGTTTCAGCATTTTGGGCGATATAACGCGGCAAATCGGCGGCGACAAGGTTGAAGTGGCTGAAATTGTTAAAGCCAATCAAGATATGCACATTTACCGCATTACGCCGCAGGACGCAAAACGCTTAAAAAATTCACAACTGATTTTGTTAAACGGCAAGGGTTTTGAAAGCAATGAGTTTGTTAAAGCGGCAAAAGCCGCCAATGTACCAGTGGTTTTGGCAAGCGATAAAATTCAAAGCATTCAGCACGATGATGATGATGACGAACACCATCACGAACATGAACACGAGCATGAACACAAACACGAAGATAAGCATGCACATCATCATCACGGCGGCGATGACCCGCATGTGTGGCAAGACCCTGTTTTAATGAAACAATATACGCAAAATATTGCTGACGCGTTAATTCAAATTGACCCTGCAAACAAGGATTATTATTCAGGCAACCTGAAAAAATATCAGCAAAAATTAGACGATTTAGACGCTTTGGCGAAAAAATCGTTTGCTGCCATTCCTGTGGAAAAACGCAAGGTGCTGACTTCGCACGATTCGTTTGCTTATTTTGGGGCAAGGTATCAGATTAAATTCTTGGCACCGCAAGGCGTTTCCGAAGAAAGCGAACCGTCTGCCAAACAAATGGCAGAAATTATCCGCACCGTTAAACGCGAGAATATTCGTGCGGTTTTTGTGGAAAATATCAGCAATCCCAAATTGCTCAATCGCTTAACAAAAGAAACAGGCGTTTCGGTTACAGGCAAATTGTATTCAGACGCTTTGCCTGAAAATGGCAGCTATGTGGATATGATGAAACACAATATTGAAACTCTGTCAGGGGCAATGAAATAAATATAGTCAATTCACAGCAAAACCATTCAGCGTTGGCTCGCCTTGCTGTATTATTTATACTATCTGCGGCTCACCGCCTTGCCTGCTTTTACTGTGAACCGACTATAACAATAAAATCTTTCAGGCTGCCTGAAATGTTTTAAGGTTCTCTATGAAAAAAGATTTTCGCAAAATATCGGGCGTTTTGTTATTGGATAAAGCAACAGGTGTGTCCAGCAATACGGCTTTGCAACAGGTTAGGCGTTTGCTGCAAGCCCAAAAGGCAGGACACACAGGCGTTTTAGACCCGTTAGCCACAGGGCTTTTGCCGATTTGTTTGGGGGAAGCAACCAAGTTTGCTCAATATTTATTAGACGCAGACAAAGCCTATATTGCTACGCTGAAATTGGGCGAAAAAACGGCAACGGGCGATAGCGAAGGGGAAATCATTGCTACAACAGACCATATTCCTGATGAACAATCGTTTCAGGCAGCCTGTAATGCGTTTTTAGGCGAAATAGAGCAAACGCCGCCGATGTATTCGGCACTCAAATTTCAAGGCAAAGCCTTGTATGAGTATGCCAGACAAGGCGTTGAAATTGAACGAAAAAAACGCCAAATTACCATTCATAAAATTGATATTTTGGCGTATCAACCGCCGTTTGTGCAAATTTTTGTGGCGTGCAGTAAAGGCACTTATATTCGCACGCTGGCAGAAGATATGGCGGCTTTTTCAGGCAGCCTTGCTCATTTAACTGCCTTACGGCGAACGCAAACCGCTGGTTTTTTATTAGAAAATTCTATTACATTCAATGCCTTACAAGCATTAGACAAACAAGAACAAGAAAAATATATTTTGCCTGTGGATTGTATGCTGCAACATTTTCCTGAAATACGGCTGCCTGAAAACGATATTTTGGCATTACAACAAGGAAAAAGCGTGCAATTTGAATTAAATCAGGATATAATATGCCCCTTTCGTGTTTATGATACGAAAAACAACTTTATCGGCTTGGTAAAAAACTTTTCAGGCAGCCTGAAAGTATTGCGGCTGATGAGTTTGGAGACGGATAAGGTTTGATATTTCAAATAAATCAACACTTTACCGCACTTGTCTAACTAATTTTTTGGAGTTACATAAAATGGCATTAACTGTCGAACAAAAAGCACAAATCGTTAAAGATTTTCAACGCAAAGAAGGCGATACTGGCTCTTCCGAAGTGCAAGTGGCGTTGCTCACTTTCCGCATTAACGATTTAACCGAACACTTTAAAGTGCATAAAAAAGACCATCACAGCCGCCGTGGCTTGTTGGCATTGGTTAGCCAACGCCGCCGCTTGTTGGCATATTTACGCCGCACCAAACCCGAAACTTATCGTGAGTTAATCACTCGTTTAGGTTTGCGTAAATAATCGCAAAAAAATCACACGCCGCCTGAATATGGGCGGCGTTGTTATGGGAAACCGTATAAAAAATAACAGGGAACTTTTAAAAATTATTGTTCAGGCAGCCTGAAAAATAAATACACAAGGCACACACGATGAAAATTTTGGTTATTCACCCCCTATTTCCTGCCCAGTTCAAAAACTGGGTGATTGAAGCCACAAAACAAGGACACGAAGTCGTTGCATTAGCCGCTATGCCGCAGGTGAAAGACGGCTGGCACGGCGTGCGTGTTTTGCAATATCCTGTTTCGCAACCGCCGATTGAATATGTTATTCACCCATGGGCGGCGGATATGGAAGCCAAAATTCGCTACGGTGCGGCGGTTTTTGCGGCGGCAATGGAGCTCAAAAAACAAGGCTATCGCCCTGATTGCGTGATTGCCTATCCGCCCGCAGGACAAGCCTTATTTATTAAAGATGTATGGCAAGATGTGCCGCTCGGTATTCATTGCGAAATGTTTTTTCGCCCGACTGGGCAATGGATTGGTTTTGACCAAGATTTTGAACAAAATTTAGAAATTTATGGCGAATTTTCGGCACAAATTTATCTGTCCAACACGGCTTCTTTAATGCAGTTAGAGCGAGCAGACGCAGGTTTATCGCCCACTCGCTTTCAGGCAAATTCGTATCCTATTGAATTTCAACCAAAAATCAGCGTATTGCATGAAGGTGTGAATAGTTTGGTATTTGTACCGAAAAAAGAAATTTCCGCAACATTTTTTACCGTTGGTGCGGACTGTGCAAATATTCCTGCCGATAGACAGTTGTCGGAAAAAGACGGTGCCAAGCAAATTACTTTTAGCAAAGAGCAAGAAATCATCACTTATACCTGCCGTAGTTTTGAGCCACATCGTGGTTTTCATTCATTCTGCCGTATGCTGCCTGAACTTTTAACACTCCGCCCAAATGCCCAAGTATTAATTGGCGGTGCGGATTCGTTGCGATACAGTATGCCGCCTAGTGTAGGGGCAAATTGGCGGCTGATTTTCTGGTCGGAAATTGCCGATAGGCTCACGCCCGAACAAGCCGCCCGCGTGCATTTTGTCGGCACGCTGCCTGTAAAACAATATATTCACTTTTTGCAACTGTCGTCCGTGCATATTTATTTAAGTTATCCTTTGGTTGTGAGTTCGTCATTGTTAGAAGCCATGAGTTGCGGCTGTGCGATTGTGGCAGCCGACATCGCCCCTGTGCGTGATATGATTGAAAACGGCGAAAACGGCGTTTTGGTTGATTTTTTCGATTACCAAACTTTGGCAGACCGCACGGCGTTTATCTTAAAAAGTCAAAGCACACGAGAGCAGTTAGGCTTAAACGCCCGCAAATACATTCGCCAAAACTACGATTTACACAAATGCAGTTTGCCGAAGATGATGAAGTGGATAGAAAAATTGGCAAATGGCAAAACAATGAGCAATTAGCAATGAGCAATTAAGTTTTATGTCCTGCCTTACGGCAGGACAAATTATTTTAGATAACGCTTCGATTTTGCTTTCAGGCTGCCTGAAATTATTTTCTATTTAAAATTTGCACCTGTCTTGCGTGTATTATCATCATCAAACCCATATGGAGATAAAATATCGGGCAAATTTTGTACCCACAATTTTAGAATGTTAAAACCATTGTCATGTAATTTTTGTATATTATTGCTTTGATGAATAAAATTTTCCTTAAATCTACGCTCATTATTAGCATTAAAAGTTTCAAATAATTTGTTTTTGTTTCTATTGAAACCTGAACAACAGTGCAATAATTCGTCTTCAAAATTTTGAACCTGAATAATATAATATTTTTCGTTTTGGGTATTTTTTAATAAATTAAAATTCTGATTAAAAATATTTTGTTCATTATGTTGATTTTCAATTAAAATATCTATATCAAAAACAAAATAAACTTTCATATTTCTCATTGAAAATTTTTGCTGAATTTTTTTTATATTATCACAACAAATATTAAATATCTCTATATTTTTTCTTCCTGTAAATTCTTGATAACCACTCTTATACATATTTTCGATAAATGATTTTTCACACTCACCTTCCACAAAAAATATTTTTCTTGTCGTTTTATTCTCCAAATAAATCATTATTATCTTCATCAAACAACAATTCATCAATACCTTTTGTACTTGGTAAAATACAAAAAAAGTCATTTTTCAAAAAGTCTAATAATTTCTCTTTATTTTTTGTGATAATTTCATTTTCTTCAGGTTGCACAATCACTGTTTTACCTTGTTCTTTTCCCATAAATAAATAAGAATATAAAGGCAAATTCATATCCGATACCACATCATAATTATGAGTGGTATAAAATAATTGTGCATTATGCGGTAATTTATCAATCATTAAATTTAATATACTGATTTCTAATTCAGAATGCACTTTGGACATTTTTTCATCAAGAAAATAATTATGAGTTGTTTTACTGTTATTATTTTTATCAATTTGTTTATCTTTTATTATTTTACTTAACAATATTGCAACATCAAAAGAATCAAGAGTTCCTGCTGAAAATCTTCCTGGATTAGATATTACACCATCTTTATTTATAGTAATCTCATCACCATTATTAAAAATAACTTGTAAGGCATTTCTTTTTTCAATTTCATTTCTATCTTTATTTTCTAAAAGAATAACATTTTTAATTGATGAATCCATATCAGATAATATCTTTTCGAGAACCATATTATTGCTAATTAAACTTGTTACTACTTTTGGACTGTTAATAGAACCAGAAAGTATATACATACCATTCATTATTATTTTTTGCATATTTTCTTCATTTTGAGATAAATCTTGTTTATACTCTTTCATTTTATCTCTTACAGAAACAATGGTGTCATCACAATCTAATTCAAATGAATAAGACTTTTCAGAAAAAGGTTTTTCAGAAAAATCATTATTATGAATAGTGATTGTATAATCATTAAAAATATATTTATTCTTTTCTTCTGACCAACTAATAAATTCCACTTGAACAGTTGCTTTTTTTTCTTTATATGCAATAGATCGTGCCAACATTGATAGTGCCAAAAAACGATCCCCAATATCAGAAAAACTATACAAAGTTTGTACAACGCTTAATACTCTACCCAATGCTGTTTTCCCTGACGCATTTGCACCTGAAATAATACACACCTTGCGAAAACGGAACTTTTCGCAACCTTTTAAATATTCATAGGGAATGGTACTTTTACTTCTGCCCGAGATACTTAAATCAATTTCACATTCGTGAAAAGAATATAAGTTGTCAATATATATTTTGGTGAAAATCATGATTAGTTTTCCGTATATTGGTTTGTGTGTATTCTATCATTAAAGACCACAGATACACACTATTTTGTCTGTGGTCTTACTCTTTTTCAGGCTGCCTGAAAACTTTTCAACAACTCTGGCACTTTATTGATATTGCCTGCACCCATATTTAGCACCACATCGCCGTCTTTTAACACATTCATTAACACCGCAGGCACTTCGGCAACTTGTCCTGCGTAAATCGGCTCGGTTTTGCCTAATACGCGAATGGCGTGAGCCAAACTGCGGCTGTCGGCGGCGGCGATGGGGGTTTCGCCTGCTGGATACACATCGGCTAACACAAGCAAATCGACTGTGCTTAAAACTTTGACAAAGTCATCGAATAAATCGCGTGTGCGGGTATAGCGGTGCGGCTGAAAAACCAGCACCAAGCGGCGGTTTGGATACGCGCCCCGTGCGGCGGCAATCGTGGCACGCATTTCTGTGGGGTGATGACCGTAATCGTCTATTAACAAGGCTTTGCCGTTTTCAGGCAGCCTAATTTCACCGCAATCGGTAAATCGCCGCCCTACGCCTTGAAAGTGTTTTAAGCCATGACTAATCGCCGCAACGCCCACGCCACACTCCAAAGCAATGCCAATCGCCGCCAAGGCGTTTAACACATTATGCTCGCCTGGCAAGTTAAGCAACACGGTAAAGGGTTGAATTTTTTGATGATTGCAATGCACCATAAAAGACATTTGACTGCCCAAAGCAACCACATTTGTGGCATAAATATCGGCTTGATTATCAAAGCCGTATGTTGCAAACGGCTTTTTAATTTGCGGCAAAATAGTGCGAACATGCGGGCTTTCAATACACAAAAATGCCTTACCATAAAACGGCATACGATGAATAAAATCCACAAAGGCGTGGTGCAACTTGGCAACATCGTGGTCGTAAGTGTCCATATGGTCTTCGTCAATGTTGGTAACCGCTGTAAATAAGGGCGATAAATGCAAAAAGGACGCGTCCGACTCATCGGCTTCTGCCACAATATATTCGCCGTATCCCAGTCGTGCATTAGAACCTGCGGCGTTTAAGCGTCCGCCGATGACAAAAGTCGGGTCAAGACCGCCAGCGGCTAAAATAGACGCAGTTAGGCTGGTTGTCGTGGTTTTGCCGTGCGTGCCTGCAATGGCAATGCCTTCACGAAACCGCATTAACTCGGCTAACATCATCGCACGCGGAATCACGGGAATATGATTTTCTACGGCGGCAATAACTTCGGGATTATCGTTTTTCACCGCTGTGGAAGTAACCACAACTTGGGCGTTGTCGATATGTTTTGCGGCGTGTCCTTTGAAAATTTTCACCCCAATTTCATCTAAATGGGCAGTGGCAGCATTGTCTGCCATATCCGAACCCGACACGGTGTAGCCCAAGTTGTGCAACACTTCGGCAATGCCACACATACCCGTGCCGCCAATACCCACAAAATGAATGTGCTGAATGCGTTTTTTCATATTTTTACTCCTTTTTCAGGCAGCCTGAAAATAAAAACGCGTGGGCAATAACGCCCACCCTACGCCTTATTTAATGATGATGATGTCCATGAGCATGGGCGTGTCCGTGCGCTAATTCTTCATCAGTAGCCGAACGCACAGCCACCACTTCGGCGACAAAGCGGATTTTCATTCCTGCAAATGGGTGATTGCCGTCTAACACTGCTTTGCCGTCCGCAATATCGGTTACACGATATAAGCCCACTTCGCCTGTTTCGTCTTCGCCTTCAAAAATCAAACCGATTTTGGGCGTTTCTGGCAGATTTTTAATGTCTTCCACACGAATTAAATCGGCGTCAATTTCGCCAAATGCGTCTTCCACAGACAAGTGCATATCCACCGTATCGCCAATATTTTTGCCGTGCAATGCTTCTTCCACAAGTGGAAAAATGCCGTCATAACCGCCGTGTAAATACACCATCGGTTCATCAACGGTTTGGTCGATTAAATTGTTTTTTTCATCATACATTTTGTAAGATAATGAAACTACGGTATTTTTTTTGATTACCATTAACTTGCTCCCTGAATAAATTTCAGCCCATATTGTACCGCAACCAGCGGAATAATACACAACACAGCGGCAACATAATCGTCCAACATCGTGCCTAAACCGCCTTGAATATTTTTGTCGAAATAACTGACAGGATAGGGTTTGGCTGCGTCAAAAAAACGAAACAGGGCAAAAGCGGCAAGCCACCACACAATGTGAAACGGCACAAAACCCAAAATCAGCAGCATAGCACCAATTTCATCAATCACCACGCCGCCGTAGTCGTGCCGCCGCAGGCGTTTTTCGCATTCCTGACACACCCACACGCCCAAAGGAAACAGCACCACGCCAAACACAATCAAGCACCATTCGGGAAAGTGAAAAATCCACATTAACAAAGCGGCAAGCAACACACCCACTACCGTGCCAGCCGTGCCTGGTGCTTTGGGCGACAAGCCAGAGCCAAAACCAAAGCCCACAAAGCATATTGGATTTTCAGCAAGCCATTCAAAATTGGGGGTTACAGGGGTAAAGTCTTCGTCTTCATTGGCGAACATAGATTTTCTCCAAAAAATTAGTCAGAAAAATGGTCAAAACCTGATTTATTTAATTTAATTTCTTGCCCATTTTCCGTATCCAAAACACGACATAAAACGCTTTCTTCCTGTTCAATAATTGAACCGATTTTTGTTAATGGAATACAACATTCTTGCGAAATTTTTTGTATTTGTTGCGTTTGTTGTTTGTCGGCAGTAAAAATCAATTCATAATCATCACCGCCTGATAAAATCCATTGTGGATAATCTGCACATGATTTTAATTCAGGTAAAGACGGAATTTTATCTAAATAAATCACCGCATTTTTTTGCGATTGTTCTAAAATATGCCCTAAATCTTGTAATAATCCGTCCGAACAATCCAAGGCACTGTTTGCAATCGTCAATAATTTTTGTCCTAATTCAATTCTTGGGCAAGGTCGCAATAATTTATCGGTGCATTGTGATAAAATATGTTCAGGCAGCCTAAACATATCTTGTATATTATTTTTCAGGCTGCCTGAAAGATTGCGTTTTTCTTGTTCCAATAACAAACCAACAGCCGCCAAGCCTAAATAACCCGACACCCAAATATCGTCCCCATTGTTTGCTCCATTGCGTTTTAAGCCTAAACCTTTGGGCGTTTGTCCAATAATGGTAACATTAAAAACAAAATCCCCTTTAACCGTATCGCCGCCAATCAATTTTATTTGATAATCATTGAGTACTTTGTGTAAAGATGCAAAAAACAAATCCAACCATTTTTTATCTAATTTGGGTATTGCGGCGGATAATAAAATATATTTAGGTTTTGCCCCCATTGCCGCCATATCGGAAATATTTACCGCCAAAATTTTATAGGCTAAATCATCAGGGGCAATATCGCTAAAAAAATGCCGCCCAGCAATTAACATATCGGTAGAAATATGATAATCAAAATCGGCAGAAAATCGCACAATCGCCGCATCATCACCAATACCGTGCAATATTTCACAGTCGGTATTGTTTGATAATAAATAATGGTGAATAAAATCAAATTCTTTCATCGTGTTATCCCTTTTTTAGGCTGCCTGAAAATGTTTTTATTTAATATTTGGTATCACTAAAACAGCAAAAACAGATATAG
>JAFWTP010000158.1 GCA_017518845.1 Neisseriaceae bacterium | reverse complement strand
TTATGGTGAAAATTTAGGCTGGGGTTACTCTGGCAGTGGCGTGGTAGATGGTTGGTATAGTGAAAAAATCTGTCATACTGCTCCAAACAGTGCAGAATGCAAAGCAATACCTAATTTAAGTAGTAATAAGACAGGACATTACGACAGTTTGGTTAATCCCGAATTTACCGTTACGGGTGCAGCGATTGCCTATGGTACACAAGGTTATACTACTGGACAAGAATATTACGGTATTTATGAACCCATTCAATGGAAATGGAAACCTTGTGATGACAAACCAGGTTATATGTGTTCTGACGGTTATGAATCATATGGCACAGAACCCGAAAATATTCCAACCTATACGCTTAATGATTACAAGACTATGGTGGATGAATATGTTGCCACAGGCGGTTGGACTTTTTATAAAGAAAATCAAGTAGTTAATGTGGCTGCCGCTTTGGGTGGCGATGTTTCCGTTGCAGGTGGTTATGCTGCTAATAATCAAGGAGAAGCACGCAACAATATCGTTAATATTGAAAACGGTGCGACCGCACGGGATATATATGGTGCTTATTCCGAAGACGGCAAAACTTCGGGCAATACTGTTAATATCAATGGTGGTGCCATTGCTTATGTGTTCGGTGGTGCAGGCGGTAGTGAAAATGCAACACACAGCAATAATACCGTAAATATTAACGGTGGGGCAGTGGGAGAAGTTTATTTAGGTAATGTCGGTACAGTCAGTGGCACGGTTAATTTTTTGGGCGGTAAAGTAGGTATCCTGAAAGCCGTTAAAGACGCAAATGGCGCAGCAACAAATGCGGTGTTAAATATCGGCAAAGACGCAAACAATCCTGTGGCAATGAATACATTAGAAGCCACTGGTGAAGTGGGTGGCTTTAATATCTACAACTTCTACCTGCCTGATACGGTGCAAAATAACCAGTGGGCTTTATCGGCTGATAAGGCAAATTTGACAAACGCAACTATCAATGCCTATTTATCGGGAGCAACTAACTTGCACGATAAAGACAGCATTCATTTAATCACCACGCAAAGTGGCATTACAGGCACACCCACAAAAGGCACGGTGCAAGTGGGGGTTACTTTGCAGTTGGAAGACACACTTGCCGTTAATGGCAATGATTTGGACTTATCCTTTACTGATCCAAATGCACCACAACCGCCAGTGCAAGAGCCGAAAGTGTGGCATATTTCGTCTGCTACGCAATACACCACCGATGTATCTGCCGACCCGCAAACCATTAGTGGTGGTTTGTTTAATGCGGCGGATAAAGTGGCAGACGCAACCGTGAATGTTCAAGCCAACGCTGATTACAATGGCTTAAATGTGCAAGGTTCAAATGGTACAGGCGGTTTGACGCTGAATGTTAGCAACGCCAAAAATTTAGGCAATATCAGTGATGTCAATAAATTAAATCAAGGAGACGGCGGTAAAAAAGTTAGCATTAGCGGCTCTTCGGCAGGTGAAGTGAATATTGACACCAAACAAAACAGCACCGTCAATATCAGCAACAGCACCATAGGCAGCCTGAAATCGGGGGCAGAAAATTACAATGCCACCGATAAAAGTTCGGTAATTGCATTAGATAACACCACCGTTACAGGCGATGTCAGCACGCAAAAAAATACGCTGAATATTACAAATGGCTCAAATATCGGCGGCAATGTGGCAGCCTATGGCAGTGATACCAGTGTTACGGGGCAAACCACGATTGCCAACTCCACCGTTCAAGGCGATGTTTCCGTTGGTACGCTGAAATTAGAAAACAGCAATGTCGGCGGCACGGTTACCACCAGCAGTGGTTTGGAAGTTGTTTTAAATAACAACACCATCGGCGGCATTGTGTATAACAGCAACAAAGCCACGCCTGTAACCATTCAAGGGGCAGGCAAAATCGGTTCGATTGCCTTAAATGGTGCGGGTTCGCAATATGATTTATCGATGCAAGGCGGACAAACCGTTACAGGAGCAATTCAATCTACCAAAGGTAAAACTTTGCATATTGACGCAAACGGCAAAACCTTAACCGCAGGTTCGGTGGCAGGTTTTGAAACCATTGCGTTTAAAAACTTAACCGACACCGCTCCTGCTTTGAAACTGACGGACGCACAAGCCACACAATTACAAAACACCCAAAACACACCTGCGGCGATTACAGTTTCAGGCAGCCTTTCTGATTATAATCAACAAGGCAAAAAATACACCTTGTTTGAAGCGGCAAACGCAGTGCAAGTAGCAGATGATTTGTTCCAACAAAACACCCGTACAGGCAATGAGTTTGATGTATTGTCGAGAACGCAATATCAAGTGGAAGAATTTGGTTACCACCAAAATGACGCACAAAGCAATTTGTTTATCGGCACAGACAAACGCAAGCATGCCATTGTGGGCCAACGATTTAACGAAGCCCAAAATTTAGCAGATGCCACCGTTAATGTACTTGCCAACCAAGATTATCAAAATTTAATCATTTATGGTTCAGACGCAAACGGTTTGACGATGAACATTAACCAAGCCAAAGGTTTGGGCAATATTGATACAGGCAAAGGCAGCCTGAAAAAATTAACCATGGATAATTCATCTGCCCAAAGGGTGAATGTAGGTGCGTCTCATCAAGGTGAAATTGTCATCAGCAACAGCGAAATCACCTCTTTTGGTTTGAACAATGGTGCAGGCACAGAGAAAGTTACCCTTTCAGGCAGCCAAGTTAAGGAGTTAGTCAATGCCCTTAATGTCGATACGCTTAATGTAATACGCACCAACGCACAAACGGTTAATGCCAACCAAAGCAAAAATGTGCAAATTGACGGCGGCACAATCGGCAAAGTTACCGCACAAGGCGGTGCGGGTGGTAAAAACATTACCATTCACGGCAATGTCAGCGTTGGCGATGTTTCGGTGGATACCTTTGCAAACAGCACGGTTGTAATCGAAAATGCGTCTATCAACAGTTTTGGCTCTAATCAATCTGACAAAACTTCAAGCCTTGCATTAACAAATGCCAAAGTTGCCAAAAATGTCAATGCAGCCAACAATCAACTCACCATTCAAGGTGGCAGTCAAGTTTCAGGCAGCGTGTCAGCAACAGGCGGCAATGTTACGATTAACGGCAAATCAACCGTTACTGGCAATGTTACATACAGTGGCACGGCAGGTAAATTGACGATTGACGGAGCAGACACAACGGTTGGTGGCAATGTTGTAGCCACAGGTGGTGCAACAGATATTATGCTGACAAACAATGCAAGCGTTTCAGGCAGCGTCAATAGCAGTAACGGCAGACAGTTGGTCATTGACAATGCAAGTGCGGGCAATGTTTCGATAGACGGCACCGCAAGTGCAGGCATTCGCAACGCAGCCAAAGTGGGCAATGTAACAGCCAACAACACCAGCATTCTTATCACAGGAAAAACCACTGCCCAAGCGGTAAAAGGCACAGGCAGCAGTACGGTGAATGTAACAGATAACAGCACCATTGATAGTTATGAATTAGGGGCAGATAGCACGGGTGCTATATCAAACAGCACCGTCAATGGCACAGTTACGGCAAATGCGGCAAAACGCTTAACAATGAGCCACGCTCAAACAGGCGATATTGCGGCAAACAATACGCCGATTTTGAGTATTGATAATTCCACCGTTGGCAATATTACGCAAAACACTTACAACGGCAAAGAAGTGGGTGGTAAAACCATTGATATTCAAAACACCACAGCCAAAGCGGTGAATATTGATACGCAACAAAACAGCACGCTTGCCATTAGCAACAGCACGATTGACAGTTTGGATTCGTCCTATTCAGATAGCTCTTCCACGGTGTCGCTGAATAAGGGCGAAGTGAAAGGCAATATTGCCGTTAATCAAAATAAATTGACGATTGACGGCACAACAGTGAGTGGCAATGTGTCTGTTAAGGGTGCAACCACGATTGCTAACGCCCAAATTGCAGGCGATATTAACAGCAGCAAAGCAGGTGAGCATTCTGCGAATATCACCATCAACAACAGTTCAGCCCATGGCGTGTATGGCAATCAAGTGAATATCCACAACAGCGATGTTCAAGACACCGTCTATGCGTATCAATTAGATATGGCCATGGATAGTAACACTGTGGGTAAAGTGTGGATAAACAGTTACAACAGCCAACAAAGCAATGTGGATAGCAGCATTAGCGGCACGGGCACCATCGGTGAAATTGATTTTAACCCGATTGACGCAAATGCCAACAATGCCGTTGGCACGCTCAATATTAACGGCAATATTAGCGTTAATGGTGCGTTAGCAAATGGCAATCAAAAAGCCACACTCAATATTAACGCCGCAAAAGGCAGCCTGAAAGCGGATTCAATTACGGGTTGGAAAACGATTAACTTCTCGAATTTATCCGCTGACCATACGGCTTTGCAATTAACGCAAGCAGCTGATTTGGGTAATAAAATTAGCCTTTCAGGCAGCCTTGATGATTATGATGACGGCAAAAAATATTCGTTAATTCAGTCGGATAATGCCGTTACTGTGGGCAATCAACTGTTTGCCCAAAACAAGGTGGTGGGCAATGAGTTTGATATTCTCTCGGACGCTGAATATACGGTTGATGAATTTGGTTATCATCAAGATAAAGAGAAAAAATCGCTGTATATCAACACCGAAAACACCAGCAGAACAATTAGCAATAAGCAATTTAACGCCGCTGACAGTGTAAATAACGCCGTGATTAGCATTAACAAAGCGGTGGATTATCAAGGCTTAAATGTGTCTGCGGGTGGTGCGGATTCAACCATTCACTGGGCTTTGGGCAGTAATTTAGGCGTGATTGACGGCAAAGGCGGCGTGCTGAATGTGGGTTCAAGCCAAACGCCTACCCAAATGAATGCACGCACGGCAAGCAATATTGTCAATGTAGGCAGCCTGAACTTCTATCTGCCTGATAATATTAAAAACGGCGACTGGGCTGTGTCTTTATCGTCTAATCAAGCCACTGATTTAAGCAAAACCGCCATTACCGCATATTTGGCAGGTGATAGCAATATCAACGATAAGGACACGGTGGCGTTAATCAGCAAACCAAATGGCGGGGCGATTAGTGTGGGCAGTACCACAGTTACAGCCCAACAAGGCATTACGCTGACTTCCTCACAAGAAGTGAAATTGTCTGATGACGCTTTGGCTTTGAACTTGGTGTTTGCCAAAGCATCGCAAGGTGGTGATAGTGGCGGCGGTTCTACTGGCGGCGGCGAAGGTGGTTCTACTGGCGGCGGCGAAGGTGGTTCGACTGGTGGTGGCGAAGGCGGCTCAACTGGTGGTGGTTCGACTGGTGGCGGCTCTACTGGCGGCGGTTCAACTGGTGGTGGTTCGACTGGTGGCGGTTCAACTGGCGGCGGTTCTACTGGAGGCGGTTCTACTGGTGGTGGCTCAACTGGTGGTGGTTCTACTGGCGGTGGTTCGACTGGCGGCGG
>JAFWTP010000157.1 GCA_017518845.1 Neisseriaceae bacterium | reverse complement strand
GTCAGGTAATGCGGTGTAATGTAAGTGGTGAGGACCTGCCCACATATAGGTGAAAATCAAAGCCCAGAAGTGAACCACTGACAAACGATAAGAATAAACAGGACGACCTGCTTGTTTTGGCACGAAGTAGTACATCATACCCAAGAATGCAGCGGTCAAGAAGAAGCCCACAGCATTATGACCATACCACCATTGCACCATCGCGTCAATCGCACCTGAATAAACAGGGTAAGAGGTGAATAAGTCAGATGGAACCGCAATATTATTGACAATGTGTAACAAAGCCACAGCAATAATAAATGCAGCGTAGAACCAGTTAGCCACATAAATGTGTTTCACCTTACGGGTTGCTAATGTACCGAAGAATACGATTGCATAAGCCACCCAAACGACATTTAATAACAAGTCTGCCCACCAAGGTAACTCGGCGTACTCTTTGCCTTGTGTAACCCCCAATGGGTAACAAAGAGCGGCAGAAAGAATCACCAACTGGAAGCCCCAGAAAGTGAATGTTGCCAACGGTCCTGCGAAGAGGCGTGTGTTACAAGTGCGTTGCACTACATAATACGAAGTTGCGAACAATGCACAACCTCCAAATGCAAAAATGACGGCATTTGTATGTAAGGGGCGTAGCCGTCCGAAATGGAACCACGGAATACCTAAATCCGTTAAGTTCAATGCGGGAAATGCAAGTTGAGCAGCAATCACTACCCCCACCAACATTCCGACAATACCCCACACTACGGTCATCACGGAGAACATCCGTATTACCTTGTAGTTGTAAGTTTGCGTTTCCATAAAAAAAATTCTCCAAAAAGGGTTGAAACTTGGCACTCTACCTGCATTTACATACAGATTAAGCACCGACACCATTCGGTTATTCAAAAACATACCGCAAAAATTGTTGCCAACCTTTGCGGGGCGTTATTTTATAACAAAATAGTGCAACAAACCAAACTTTTTACGCCCCACAAGGGGTACATAGTCAGATTAGTTTGCACTATGAAAGATATAGAAAATATCTTTTGTCGATTTTGATAAAAATCAAATAATAATATAATTTATTGACTATTTTTCTGCATTAAAGGCGTTTTGCGATGATTGCGTACCACATTTCTCCCTTAAATCCACAGCAACATTTATTGCAAGTTCGTGTTTGTTTTAATAATAAAAACAATGAATTAACCGAAATTTATCTGCCCAACTGGACAGCAGGAAGTTATATGATTCGCGACTTTTGCCGTCATATTGTGTCTATCCGTGCCTTTTGCGATAAAAAGGCGGTTTTGTTGCAACAAACGCACAAAAACCGCTGGACACTGCCGCCGATGGCGGGGCATTTTTGCGTGGAATATGTGGTTTATGCCTTTGATTTATCGGTGCGTGGGGCGTTTTTTGACGATGAACGACTGTTTTTTGACGGTGCGGCAGTGCTAATAGGGCTTGCTGGGCGTGAAAATGAGCCATGCGAACTGTCTTTCAGGCTGCCTAACAACGCACAAGGCTTGATGGCTTTGCCGTGTGAAAACGGCGTTTTTAAAGCAGAAAATTATGCCACTTTATTAGACGCACCATTTGTAGCAAATCTTTCAGGCAGCCTGAAAACCCTGTCTTTCACTGCGTGCAATATTCCGCACGAAATTATATTAACAGGCGAATATGAATATTTAGACGAACAACGCTTAACCGATGATATTCAAAAAATTTGTACGCAACATATTGAACTATTTGGCAAAGCACCGTTTTCGCAATATACATTTATTTTGCATATTGCCGATAACGCTTATGGCGGTTTGGAACATAAAAACTCATCATCTTTAATTGCAGACGCTCGCTGTTTGCCGAATATGCGTTATCCAAATAATCGTGATGATTATATTGTATTATTAGGTTTATTTAGCCACGAATATTTCCATGCTTGGAATATTAAATCTATTAAACCTGCTGTTTTTGAAGTGTATGATTTACAACAAGAAGTTTATACACCACAATTATGGGCATATGAAGGCATTACTTCATATTATGACGACTTGGCATTAGTCAAAAGCGGCACCATTTCTATGGCGGAATATTTAACGCTGTTATTAAAAAACATTGATAAAGTGTATCAATATTCGGGGCGTTTGGTGCAATCCGTTGCCCAGTCTTCGTTTGAAGCGTGGAGTAAATATTACAAACAAAACGAAAACAGCCCAAACGCAGTGGCAAGTTACTACCAAAAAGGGGCGTTAGTGGCTTTGTGCTTGGATTTAACCATTCGACACGCCACAAATAATCAGCAATCATTAGATGATGTGATGCGTTTGTTGTTTAATCGCGTCAGACAAGGCAAGGGTTTAACACACGATGATGACTGGCAGACGGCAGCAGAAGAAGTTTCAGGCAGCCTGTTGAACGATTTTTTCCAAAAATATGTGTATGGCGTAGAAGACTTGCCTTTGGCGGATTTACTGCACGATGTGGGTTTGGCTTTGCGTTTTCAAGCGGGCAACCAAGTGGCACTATCAGACGAATTTCCGCCTGAAACACATCGCTTAAATTTTGGGGCGAAATTTGACGATACGGCAAGCGGCAAGGTCATCAAATACATTGCCCACAACAGTTTGGCAGAAACAGCAGGGCTTTGTGTGAATGATACCGTTGTGGCACTGAATCACCACAACGCAAACAACTGGGATAAGGTGTGGCAACAGATTGCGGCAAACGACACGGTTACCATTCACTACTTTCGCCAAAACCGCTTAAAACAAACACAATTTACGGCGAACGCACACTATCAACAATGCCCCGTGATGAAAGTGCTTGATAAAGATAAAGTCAGACAGTGGTTGTTGAATGAATAAGTTTTCAGGCTGCCTGAAAGAATATTTAAGGAGAAAAAATGAAAAAATTAAAATCAACTGTATTTTCTTGGGGTATTATTTCTTTATTAATATTACTCAATGCGTGTATGCCGAAAGAGCGGGTTATTTTTACACCAAAAAGATTATCGCACAATCATCAATTTCATTTTAATACACCTTTTGAAGAATTAAATATTGTTAATTCGCAAGGTATTCGTTTGAATGGCTTGCATTTTTATGCTCAAAATCACGCCAAATCAAAAGGAGCGATTTTATTTTTACACGGCAATGCCGATAATATCAATCGCTTTGGAAAATACAGCGATTTATGGACAAAATTAGGTTATGATTTTTTTGTGTTCGATTATCAAGGATTTGGTAAAAGCGGCGGCACAATTAAAAATGAAGCACAACTGTATGATGATATTCATTCAATGTTTCATCACATCAATCAACAGTTTGAAAAAGATAAAATAACCATTATCGGTTATTCTATTGGCACAGGTTTGGCAGCAGAATCAGCACAGCATTTTGGTTTGCAAAGGGTTATTTTAATTGCTCCCTATTTTAATTTTCCGCAATTAGCCAAACAAAAAGTTCCTTTTGTGCCGTCATCTTTAATTCGTTATAAAATACCCACAAATGAATTTTTAACGAATATGGTACAACAAAATCCGAATACACAAATTATTATTTTTCACGGCAAACGAGATAAAATTATTCGTGTCAAACATTCACAAAATTTATCGGATTTATTAAAAGAAAATGTGCAATTTTGGGCATTAGATTGTGGGCATAGAGATATATTATCGGCAAATTCTTTTAATGAAATTATGTCGCGTTATTTTAAATAAATTCTTTCAGGCAGCCTGAAAGATGTTTTCAGGCAGCCTGAAAGAATGAGCAAAACATTAAATTTTCTGCGCTAATTCCACTGCTTTGCCGATATATGTGGCAGGGGTGAGTGCCAAAAGTTCGTTTTTGGCGTTATCTGGAATAGCCAAACTGCGGATAAAGTCTTGCATGACTTCTTGCGTCATACCTTTTTCGCCACGCGTTAAGGCTTTGAGTTTTTCATACGGTTTTTCAACGCCATAACGCCGCATCACGGTTTGAATGGGTTCGGCTAATAATTCCCAAGACGCATTTAAGTCTGCTGCGATTACTGCTTCGTTAATCAGCAATTTACCCAAACCACGCCCCAAGTTTTTCCAGCCCAAAAGTGCGTAACCTGCACCCACGCCCATATTGCGTAAAACCGTGCTGTCGGTTAAATCTCTTTGCCAGCGAGAAATCGGCAATTTTTCTGCTAAATGGTTCAGCACGGCATTGGCTAAACCCAAATTGCCTTCGGCGTTTTCAAAGTCAATCGGATTAACCTTGTGCGGCATGGTGGAACTGCCTGTTTCGGTTTCAATTTTTTTCTGTTTGAAATAGCCCAAGGACACATAACCCCAAATATCGCGTGCAAAGTCAATCAGTATGGTGTTAATGCGGGTGAGCGTTTGGAAAAATTCTGCCATATAATCGTGCGGCTCAATTTGAATGGTGTAGGGGTTGAATGTTAAGCCCAAATCTTCAACAAACGCCCGATTACGGCTTTCCCAGTCGATTTCGGGATACGCCACAATATGCGCGTTGTAATTGCCTACGGCTCCGTTAATTTTTCCTAAAAATTCCTGATTTTTCAATGCATTAACTTGGCGTTGAAGACGATACACCACATTCGCAATTTCTTTACCCATTGTGCTGGGCGTGGCAGATTGTCCGTGCGTGCGGCACATCATTGGCACGCTTGCCAAACTGTGTGCCATATTTTTCAGGCTGCCTGAAATTTCTTCGATTGCAGGAATAAGCACACTTTGTGCCGCTTCTTTTAACATTAAGGCGTGGCTTAAATTGTTAATGTCCTCACTCGTGCAAGCAAAGTGAAAAAACTCGCTGCCTGAAACCACAGCAGGAATATGGGCAAATCGTTTTTTTAGCCAGTATTCAACCGCTTTCACATCGTGATTGGTTTCTTTTTCAATCGTTTTGACTTCGTCTGCATTTTCGACTGAAAATTGTGCGGCAACGCTGTTCATTTCTTGAATAATCTCGTCTTCCAAAGGCGGCAATTCAGCAATTTCAGGCTGCCTGCTTAATGAGATAAACCATTGAATTTCCACAAAAATGCGTTTTTTAATCAAACCGTATTCGGAAAAAATATTTCGTAGGGCTTCTACTTTGTCAGCGTATCGTCCGTCCAAAGGGCTGATGGCAAGTAATGGGTTCATTTGGATAATCCTATTGATAAAAACGAAAGGTGTTATTTTACTATTATTGTCCATTAAAATCTTTCAGGTAGCCTAAAAAGATATTTTTTTATTTCTCACAAAGACACGGAGAACACGGAGAATATAAAAAAAATGTTAATAATACAATGAGTTAATCTTAATCTCCGTGTTCTCCGTGTTCTCCGTGAGAGATTAAAAAAACAAAATATCTCATCTTTTATTGAATTAAAAATTAAGCGATTTTCGTTTTTCAAAAAACAACCTTATCAAAAATTTTTTATCACAAATAATTTTATAACTATTTGTTTTATAATAAATTTACTATCAACTTGTGTTCATAAAAAGGTTTGGCGGACAATCATATTATTTTACAATCTTTCAGGCTGCCTGAAATGCGATAAAATAGGTATTTTTTGAACGAGCATAAAAATAATGACTATCCATGCACTGATAATGATTGTTGCCGCCTATTTAATCGGCTCGATTTCGTTTGCGGTTGTGGTGTCCAAGTTAATGGGCTTGGCAGACCCCCATTCTTACGGCTCGGGCAATCCTGGTGCGACTAATGTGTTGCGCAGCGGCAGCAAAACCGCCGCCGCATTAACGCTTTTGGGCGATGCCGTGAAAGGCTGGCTAGCGGTGTTTGTGGCTTTATTATTGAAATATCCTGATATGGTGATTGCTGCCGTTGCGATTGCGGTCATGTTAGGGCATTTTTTTCCGATATTTTTCAAATTCAAAGGCGGCAAAGGTGTGGCAACCGCTTTGGGCGTTTTAACCGCTTTATCGTGGCAAGTGTCGGCAACCTGTTTAGGCGTGTGGCTTGTTATTGCATTTGGCTTAAAAATATCATCGCTCGCCGCACTGATTGCCGCCATTGTCGCCCCATTTGCCGCTTTGTATTTTATGGAAAATAAGTGGTATGCCGCTTTAATTGCGGTAATTGCCTTAATGGTATTGGTGCGACACAAAGCGAATATCCAACGCTTGCTGAATAAACAGGAAAGTAAAATTGGTAAGGGGGAATAAGTTTCAGGCTGCCTGAAAGGTGTGTTTTAAGGAATTTTATTATGGAAAATGTTGTTTATTATTTTTTAATTGTATTTGGTGCGATTTTGGTGTGGATTAGTTGCAATGATTTACGCAAATTAAAAGAAAATAATGCTCAATGGGCAGAAATTGAACGGCAATCGCATTTATATAATCAAGATAATTATGCCGAAGCAGAAAAATTAGTCAAAAAATTGCAAAAAATTATTCCTTTTTTAGCAAAGTTTTCTTTATTTAATGGTGTTTTTGCTATTGTGGGTTCTTTATTAGGAATATTAGGATTATTTAATAATATAAATTTCGATTTATTTAACTGGGGTTGCTTTTCTATCTTTCTAATATTTATATCAATGGCAATATTATATCATTTTATTTTCAATAGTGCTTTGTCGTTACCTGGTGTTGTAATGAGATTTAATAAAAGATATTTTTTAATTATTCATTTTGTCAAGGATAAAGTTAATTCTATGATAGGTTATTATTTTAGAAATAGTGAATATAATGGAAAAATAGGCATATTTTGGAATACTTGTGATACTTTTTCAGTTGATGATGAAGACTATTATACGACTGAAATGAATATTCGTAAAGTTATAATGTTATGTTTGTGTGGTGGTATATTTTTATTTCAATTATCTATTTTTTTAGATATAAATTTTCGTCAAATGAATATTGATTTTTTCCAAAAAATAATCAATATATTTGTTTAATTTTTTTACTAACCCATTTTAAGCAAGCGTAGGGTGGGCAACTTGTTGCCCACGCTTTTTAATGAATTTTCAGGTAGCCTAATAAATTGTTTTGATTGTATTTTATAAAGAATTACATTTTTATAAATCATTGCCACTACGATTGTTTATAACAATGTGATTATTAACTTGATTTTCAGGCTGCCTGAAAATTGACAAAACCTAAAATTGCTTTAATGACAACCCCTTTTCACGCAACACCCTTTGTACAGTATCCACAATCGCTTGCGTGTTGGCATCTATTTCTAAATTGATTAAATCGCCCACTTGTCGCACGCCAAACAAGGTGCGTTGCAAGGTTTCGGGGATTAAATGTACGCAAAATTCGCCGTTTTTCACTTCGCCTACCGTTAAACTGCAACCGTCCAAACCAATAAAACCTTTTGTAAAAACATAGTGTTGTAAATTTTCAGGCAGCCTAAACCACAGCGTTTTGCGGTTAGCGTCTTCGTCTATTTTAATAATCGCCACAGTCGCCATAATATGACCGCTCATCGCATGTCCGCCGATTTCATCGCCAAACTTCGCCGCCCGCTCGATATTCACAAAATCGCCCACAGCAAGGCTGCCCAAATTGGTTTTATCCAAAGTTTCTCGCATTAAATCAAACGACACTTGGTTATGCTCAATCGCCGTAATCGTCAAACAACAGCAATTATTCGCCACAGACGCACCCACGCTTAAATTAAGCGAACATTCTTGCGGCAATGCAACTGTTATTTGCCGTAAATTAGGTAACTCGTTGATTTTAATAACCTTACCTACACCTTGCACAATTCCTGAAAACATTTTTTTGCCTTGTTCATTGGGTTAAGAAAGATTGTAATCAAATTTTTTTCAGGCTGCCTGAAAATATTTAATTTACTGTAATCATTCTGTTTTTTATTGCCACACGGATTCGGAATTGCTAACGCAATTCCTTTAAAATTTCGCTTTTAAAGATTTTGCGTAAGCAAAATCGAATCCGTGTGGCATTTTAAAAAAACAATGTTTTCAGGCAGCCTGAAAGCCCGCAATCACGCAAACAGTATTTGATTGTCTGCAAGCGAAATATTCACCGTGCTATTGGGCGGATAGTCGCCTGCCAAGAGTTTTTTGGCTAATGGGTTTTCTATTTCGGCTTGTATGGCTCGTTTCAAGGGTCTTGCTCCATACACGGGGTCGAAGCCTGTTTGGGCGATGAAATCTAATGCTTCGTCCGAAATTTCCAAGCCCACGCCCACTTTTTCCAAGCGATTTCGCAAAGCCTGCAACTGGATTTTGGCAATTTCGCGAATGTGGTTTTGGCTCAACGCGTGGAAAACGGTGATTTCGTCAATGCGGTTGATGAGTTCAGGGCGGAAGTGGGCTTTGACTTCTTCCATCACCATATCTTTCACCGCTGAATAATCCTGCGTTTCGGCTGCCTGAATTTTCAGGCTGCCTATGTTAGAAGTCATCACAATCATGGTGTTTTTGAAATCAACCGTTCTGCCTTGTCCGTCCGTAAAATGTTTTGTTGTAAGAATATTTATACTTTATTCTCAAATAGTTATAATTATTTTTTGATAAATATTAAAATATATCTTGACAAAAATACTTTATGTAAATTATAATGATTTTCATCTACTAAATTAGTAGATACAGATTACAGTCAAAGCGACTGTAAATTTTTCAATTTTTTGTAAAGGAAAAAAACAATGCGTGAAATTTCGTTTGAAGAAATGCAGTTAGTTGGTGGCGGTGCAGAAGATATGTGCGGTTGGAAAGACTTTGGAGACGCTCTTGCCAAAGGTGCTATTGATGGTGGTGTGGGTGGAGCTGTTTATGGCTCATTCGCACCTGGTGTCGGAACGGTATTAGGTGGCATAACTGGTGCGATTGGTGGAATGTTTGGTAGCGGTTCTGTATATTTTTATGATTGTGCCAAAGGTGTTTGGAGATGAAACAATCGATAT
>JAFWTP010000011.1 GCA_017518845.1 Neisseriaceae bacterium | reverse complement strand
TGTCTGCGGCGAACCGCCTTGACTGCTTTTGCTGTGAACCGACTATATTTTTTGCAACAACGCCTATCGGCGTTGTGGTGGGCAGGAATGCCCACCCTATAACGAACGCTTTTTTGTTTCAGATTGAGTTTTGCCCAAAAAAAACGCCCACAAAGTGGGCGTTTGTTGTGTTGTGAAAATCGTACAGATATTTCCCAAAAGACTATTTCTTCTTCGCACCTTTTTTTGCCAAGTCGAAACGAATCATTTTGTTTAAGCCTTCGATTAACTGCTCGTCTGTAAAGGGTTTGCAGATAAAGCCCCTTGCACCGTATTTAATTGCTAATAAACCTGTGGCTTTGTCCGACAGGGCGGACACCACCAAAATATTGATTGTGGGTTTAATGCCAACCAAGTTGCGGATACATTCCAAGCCGTCAATGTTGGGCATGGTTAAATCCATGGTAACCACATCAGGACTGAACTCTTTGCATTTAGCAATGGCTTCTGCACCGTCTGATGCGACTGCCACCAGTTCAAACTGATTGTTGTCGAAACTGCGTTCGATTCGTTTGCGAATAATGTTCGAGTCATCGACAATCATTAACTTATGCATATTAAGCGTTCTCCTATGTTATACGCCCAGTGGGAAAGTAACCGTAAAGCGAGTGAATTGACCTTCTTCGGACGCAATTTTCAGTTTGCCGTGAATATCGGCAATGCGTTCGCGAACAATGTCCATACCCACGCCACGGCCTGCGTCTTCGTTGCCTTTGTCGGCTGTGGAAAGTCCTGAATCAAACAAGTGCATAATCAAATCGCGTTTTTGCATTTCGCGTGCTTGTTCGGGTGTGCAAGTGCCGTTTTCCACCAGTTTTTGACGGATTTTGTCGTAGTGTAAGCCAGAACCGTCATCTTCCACCAGCAATTCAGCCATATTACCAGGTTTGCGGGTGAGCAACAGTTGTACATTGCCCACTTCGGGTTTGCCAATGCGTCTGCGGTCAATCGGGTCTTCCACGCCGTGTACCACTGCATTGCGTAACATTTGCATGGCAATGTCTTTAACGGTTTCTTGCAGGCTGCCTGAAAGCAAGCCGTCGTCCATACCTTGACACAACAGCGACACTTTTTTGCCATTGCGGTCAGCAATGTCGTTGGCAAACGAAGTGAAATATTTTTGCATGGCATTGCTGGGCATAGCCGCACCGCCACCGCCACCCATGGCACGACCACCGCTAATGCGGTCGTTCAAGTTGGCAATCACATCGTTTAACGAAATAATTTCGTCCAACATCACGGTTAAGCCTAAAAAGTCGTTACCTGTCAAACGCGGACTTTGTTGCAATTCTTTAATTTTGCTCTCAAAGCCTTCGCATTGCGTAACGAAAGAACTCAATTTCAGAGCAGACGCTTCGCCTTTCATACTGTGGGCTTCGCGGAAAATCAGTTTGGCTTTTTCTTGCAATGCCGATTGACTGCGTTCAGGTCTTCTCAATGCCGAGTTAATGTCGTTAATACGGCGTTTGGTTGTGGTGATGAAAGTGTCTAACATGGCAGGGTCAGCGGACAAAATCGTGCCTAACATTTCGATTTGGCGGTCGTTTTGTTCGCGTTCTTGTGCCAGTTTTTCTTCCAGAATTACCGCGTCTGTAATATCGGCAACCGAACACAACACTTTATCAATTTCATCGCCTGAATACACGCGAGAGAATTTAAAGTCCAAATAACGGGTTACATAGTAGCCTGAAAAGTCATCAACTTCCACACGGATACGACGCAATGGGTTTAAGTCATCAATCAGGTCTTCCACCACCCAGTCAGAATACAACTGTTCAATAAAGGTGCCTGCCACTTCCATAGTCTCTCTATCGACTAATTTTGCCAACACTTCATTGAATTTTTTACCGCCAATATCTCTTTGACCGATAATGTCTTCCAAGTGAGCAGAATATTGCTGACCGATATTCAAGTTTCTATCCACCAAGAACAAACCCTCGTTAATGGTTTCCAGAATTTCTTCGGTTTCACGCCGTGCTTCTGCCAATTTACGGTCGCCCGCAATTAACTGACGAATCACACCGAAAATCATCAAGAAGAACAGAGCCAAAGCCAACAGCACGCCTGCGGTTTGAATCCAGAAGAGTTGTTTTTGTAATTGATCCACATTCTCTTGAATCAAACGCGACACACGACCCGTATCCCGTTGCAGGGTGCGGTTATATTGTCGGGTGTAATCCATTACATAAGTAGCGTAATCCCGCGACAAAAAGCCTGTTTCCGCTTCCAATTCATATTCGGTAATCAGTGGGTAGTAGTAGTCCCACACCGTACGCGTTTGTTCCACATTCGCACGCGCTACGGCTTCAGCCACAGGCGTTACCGTGATGATATTGCCTAAACGGTCAGCCACTTCACCGCCGTTTTCCAAACGCAACTGAATTTCGTTAAAGCGGTCTGCCAAGCGTTTCATTTCCGTGCGGCGGAAGAGAGTGTTTTGTGGAAAGTCTTCCAAAGGAATACGATTCACCAATTTACCGTCTTTTTGGAAACGGTCAAATACCGCGTTGGTTAAGTAAGATTCTTGCGAGAACGCAATCCGTGCAATTTCTTGTGTAATCTCACCTTGCTCACCCACCAACGCCACTTTTTGCGTTTCTTGGGTAATTTTGTTGGTGTAGTAATAGGTTGCCAAAGATAAAATCACAATCAGCAACAAGAAACCCGCAATCGACACAATTAAGGTGCTGTATTTGGTAAATAGATTTTCACCTGCACCGTGTTTGTTTTGTTCAGCCATTATCAAGCCCTTTCTTTACTGATTATTTGTCCAAGCGTTTCAATGGAACCAACACCGAACCACCTTCGTCCATATCGTACACGAGACCTTCCAAAGCAGGACGGTCATTCGTTAAGTTAGCAGCGATACGCACGGCGGCACGCATAAAGGTGTCTTGGTCGTTTTGAATGGTTGCTTCTATGCGGCCGCGTTTCATAGCATCAACTGCATCTGCCATACCATTGATACTGTAAATCGGCAGTTTCTTGTTGTTTTGTTCCAACACTTCAACCAAGCCCATAGACATAGAATCACCACTGGAAATAATCACTTCGACTTTGTCGAAATCGGGCGATTTTAACCATTTTTCGGTTACTTCTTTGGCGTATGTGGTGTCGTATTTACCTGTTTCACGGAAAACGACATCGATTGAATCCGCACCCAAACCACCTTCAGGGTGAAATTTCAAAGAAGAAATCACCCAATTTGAACGCTGTTTAGAAGACGGTACACCCACTGTTCCCTCTAACACGGCGACTTGCATTTTGCCATCGCCGTTTTTATCCCATTCAGGGTGTTCCTGCCAACCCTCTAACACCAAACCTGCTTGCAAAATGCCTGCCTGACGGTCGTCAGGACCAGCATAATACGCAATATCGCACTCTTGCAAGGCTTTATCACCTGGCGAGCGATACACATACACCACAGGAATGCGGCGGTCGCACATTTTAGCAGCAAATTCAGCCCCTGTTTTTGGGGAAACCAACAACACTACCAATGCTTTGGCACCGCTGTTAATCATCGCTTCAATTTGCTTGTTTTGTTGTTCTTCACTGTCGTGAGCAGAGTCTAATTGCAAATGAATTTGTGGGTTTTCACTCCCCACAGTTCGTAGCGTATTGTACATATCTTCGAAGAATGGGTTGGTATCAATACTGCTGATACTTGCACCAATCGAAGTTTCGGGTATTTTGCTGACATCCTTGTTTTGGCTACTGTCGCACGCCACCAAACCCAATGCCATGCTCATCAACATACAAAGTTTCCGCATTTTCATAAGATTGTCCTTCTCTTTACGGTTATTGAGCAAATGCAATTTAAAATTATGCAGTCTTGTGGTTTTACCACATTTTCAAAAGGTTTGTATAGTACTAAATATAAAAATATCACACACAATTAACATAAAACAAAAACAAACAGTTTTTATATTTGATTATTTTTTAATACAAATCAACAAGTTATATATAATTAAGCACTTCTTATCCACTAACCCCACACAACACACAGTGTGGCAAAAAAGATACTGATTATCGGCGGTTGTAGGGTGGGTCTTCGACCCACCGTAACGAACAAAACAAGTAATATAAACAAATCTTTCAGGCAGCCTGAAAGATTTTTGTCCGTTACGGTGGGCAAGAATGCCCACCCTATAACAAAACCTTGCGGTTTTGTGGTGGGTTAGAAACCCACCCTACGCCCGCCCCCTACTCTATTGCCACATAACGCACTTCGTTAATTTCAATATATTCATCGCCGTCTGGCGTGTGTAGCACCACTTCATCGCCTGCTTTTGCTTTCATTAAGGCACGAGCCAAAGGGGAAATCCATGAGATTTTGCCGCTTGGTGCGTCTGTTTCGTCAATGCCGACAATGCTCACGGTTTGCTCGCTGCCGTTTTCTCGCAGAATATCAACCGTTGCCCCAAAAAACACCTGCTCGCAGGCTTCTCGTTCGGCTGGATTAACCACTTCGGCAATTTCCAAGCGTTTGGTTAAAAAGCGAATGCGGCGGTCAATTTCTCGCAAGCGGCGTTTGCCGTAAATATAATCGCCATTTTCACTGCGATCGCCATTGCTGGCTGCCCAATTCACCACTTCCACGATTTTGGGGCGTTCGCGATTGACCAAATCGTATAATTCATCTTTTAAGCGTTGCCAACCTTGTGGCGTAATGTAATTTTTTGTGTCGGACATGGTAGTATTCCTATGTTTCAGGCTGCCTGAAACGGTATTTCATCAATATCAATAACCCATATTGTACCCCGATTTGCCACGATTGCAAAAATCGCATTTTCGCCATAGAACCATTGATTTTTCTTATCTACCAAGAATGTTGGCTGTTATTTTTGTATAATATTGGGTGCATTGCATAATAATCTGTGCCTTACATTTCTCTGAAGAAATGTCTTTAATTCAATTTTCTTTGTTTAATCAAGGAGTTATTATGGGAAATAATTCTATTTTCGACCCGTCCTTGGCGATTCAAGCCATGGAAGAATGGCAAAAATTTTGGTTTCATCCCCACGAATCTGCACCCAAAACGCAGCAACAGCACAGTGGGGCTTCGCAATTATTTGATACATGGCAACAGCAAATGCATGACGCAACTGCTTTTTGGCAAAATGCGTGGGCAGAAGTGTTGCCCAAACAACCGTCATCTGCCACAAGCCCCGAAGAACAAGCCCAAAATTGGAGCAATCTGCCGTGGTTTGCGAATATTAAAAACGCTTATGACAGTTCCTGCGAGTTTATTCGCAAACAATTAGACGCAAATGCGGCGGGCTTGCCTGATGACCGCAAAGAATCTTTGCGTTTTATGACGGAACAATATTTGGCGGCGATGAACCCCGATAACTTCTTGGCAACCAACCCCGAAGCCTTGCAGGAAGCCTTTGCCACACAGGGGCAAAGTTTGGTGAAAGGCGTGCAAAATTATCTGCACGACTTCGAGCAAGGCAAAATTACTATGTCAGACGGCACGCCGTTTGTTATCGGTGAAAACACCGCTTGCACACCGGGTAAAGTGGTGTTGCGTACGGAATTGTATGAGTTAATTCAATATGCCCCCAGCACGGACAAAGTGTTTGAAAAACCCTTGCTGATTATTCCGCCTTGCGTGAATAAATATTATTTAATGGACTTGGCACCGCAAAAATCCTTGATTGAATACTTGATATCGCAAGGTTTGCAGGTGTTCTTGGTGTCATGGAAGTCGGCAACGCCTGAAATGAAACACTTCACTTGGGACACTTATGTGGAACGCGGCGTAATTAACGCCATTGACACCGTGCGTGCGATTACCAAAAAAGACAGCATTAACGCTTTGGGCTTTTGTATCGGCGGCGTACTTTTAACTACGGCTTTGGCGGTGTTAAAGGCTCGTGGTAACAATTATGTCGATAATGTGTTGTTTATGACTTCTATGGTTGATCACAGCGACCCAGGTGATATTAAACACTTTATCACCGATGAGTTTATGCGTAATCGCTTGGCACAAATGGACAAAGGCGGCATTGTTAGCGGTTTGGAATTGCAAGCAACCTTCTCGTTCTTGCGTCCGCAAGATTTGGTGTGGAATTATGTGCGTGATAATTATCTCAAAGGCAAAACCCCACGCCCATTTGATATGCTTTCTTGGAACAGCGATTCGGTGGATTTGCCGATGCCGATGCACACTTATTTCTTACAAAAATGCTATGTGGAAAACGCCCTGATTAAAAAAGGCGGTATGACGGTATGCGGCGTGCCTGTGGATATTACCACGATTGACATTCCGATTTATTTCTATGCGTCCGAAACCGACCACATTGTGCTGCCCCATTCGGTGTATGACGGCATTAAATTCTTTACAGGAAGCCCTGAAAAACGCTTTGTGTTGGGCGAATCAGGACACATTGCAGGTGCGATTAACCCTGTATCGAAAAACCGCCGCAGTTACTGGACAGGCGAGAATATGCCCGCAACCTACGAACAATGGCGTGAAACTTCGGAAAATCACAAAGGCAGTTGGTGGGTGGATGCAGTGAAATGGTTTGGCGAGCGTTCTGGCAAAGAAATCAAAGCCACAGCCACATTTGGCAACAGCACCTACGCCCCCGTATGCGATGCACCAGGCGAATATGTCCGTGCCAAAGCACTGCCTGCTTTGAAAACGCATTTTGTTTGATACTTTGTATCAAACCTTTTATGAACGATAAGTTCATAAAAGAAGATTGCGAAGCAATCTTACAAGCGTTTAAACGAGCGAAAGCGAAGTTAAAACGCATTTTGTGTAAGGTGTAAAGTTTCAGGCTGCCTGAATAGTATTTCAGGCTGCCTGAAACACTGATTTAACATAAAGGAATAACCCTATGCCGCAAACAAAAACCAAAACCGTCAATGAAAAATACAAACCTGTCGCTATGGAATTAAAAGGCGAAGCAGGTAAAAGAGTTTTAAACACCGCTGTGCGTGAAGTAATGAAACAGCATGCCAAAGAAATCAAAGCATTAGCGGATAAATAATGATTGATTTAGAAAATGAATTATCTAAAAACAATATAAGGGAATTTCTAAAAATTAAAAATGAGAAAACAATCGTTTTATTTTTTAACAAACGGATTTGTTCGCATCTAACGATGCTCACGGTATTTTTATAAATATCAAATAATTAAAGAGAACTCCGTCCAGCGTGAGCAAATCCGTTTGTTAATTAAAAAAAGTAAAAATCTCTATAAATTTTAATTTTTAGAAGTTCCCATAGATTAACCTTTCAGGCAGCCTGAAAACTAAAATATTTGCAATTAAATTTTTTAACTTCGCCTAATGGCTTGTTATTATTCGGTTTGATTGCTTATGCAAGCCATTTGTGAGCGTGGCTCATAAATGCACATTTTTCTCAACCACAACGAAAAAGGATTGTGTTATGACAGAAGTAGTTATTGTTGCGGCACGCCGCACAGCCATTGGTAACTTTGGCGGTTCTTTATCCACATTGCCTGCACCTGAATTGGGTGCAACCGTGATTAAAGCCCTGCTGGCGCAAACGGGCGTAAAACCCGAACAAGTCAGCGAAGTGATTATGGGGCAAATCTTGACGGCTGGCGTGGGGCAAAACCCTGCTCGCCAAGCCCTGATTAAAGCAGGCATTCCTGTTGAAGTTCCTGCCATGACCATTAACCAAGTGTGTGGTTCGGGCTTGAAAGCCGTAGAATTGGCTGCCCAAGCGATTAAATGCGGCGATGCCGAAATCGTGATTGCAGGCGGTCAAGAGTCTATGTCGCTGTCGCCCTACATTCTGCCTGCTATGCGTGGCGGTGCAAGAATGGGACACACCAAATCATTAGACACCATGATTTGCGATGGTTTGACCGATGTGTATAGCCAAGAGCATATGGGCATTACCGCTGAAAATGTGGCAGAAAGATTTGGTGTAACGCGTGATATGCAAGACGAATTTGCCTTGCAATCGCAAAACAAAGCCGAAGCAGCCCAAGCGGCAGGCAAATTTAACGATGAAATCGTGCCTGTGTCTATTCCACAACGCAAGGGGGATCCGATTGTGTTCGATAAAGACGAATTTATCCGCAAAGGGGCTACCTTGGACGGCATTAAAAAACCGCGTCCTGCGTTCAAAAAAGACGGCACGGTTACCGCCGCAAATGCGTCTGGTATCAATGACGGAGCGGCGGCGGTTATGTTAATGTCTGCCGACAAAGCCCGTGAATTAGGCTTAACACCGTTGGCAACCATTAAATCCTACGCTTCTACGGGTTGTGAGCCTGATATTATGGGTATGGGTCCTGTTGAAGCATCTCGTGCGGCTTTGAAAAAAGCAGGCTGGACAGTTGGTGACTTGGACTTAATCGAAGCCAACGAAGCCTTTGCGGCACAATCTGTGGCAGTGGCGAACGAGTTAAAATTCGATAAAAGCAAAGTCAATGTCAATGGCGGTGCGATTGCTTTGGGACACCCCATCGGTGCATCAGGCTGCCGCATTTTGGTAACCCTGTTACACGAAATGCAACGCCAAAACGCCAAAAAAGGCTTGGCAACCTTGTGTATCGGTGGCGGTATGGGCACGGCCGTAACCGTTGAAAGATAATCTTATCTATTTGATTTGATTTAAAAAACAGGCTGCCTGAAAGGGTTTCAGGCAGCCTGAAACTATTGTTCTTCATATTCTCGCAACAACTTAAACAACGCCCGTGCCGATTTGGGCGGTTTATTGTGTTCGGCTTCACGGCGTGCGTTGCGAATGAGCGTGCGAATTTCGCCACTATCGGCGTTGTCGTGCGTATTCAGATAATCGGTGAGTGCCGCGTCATCGGCAATCAAGCGTTCTCGCCACATTTCTATGCGTTTCATTTGTGCGTTGTGTTGCTGATTGTCGCCGTCTATTTTTGATAAGTAATTGTTAATTAAAGAAATTTCTTCTTCGCTTGCTTCTCGCATTAAGCGTCCAATATATTGTGCTTGCCGTTTCAAAGCGGCATTTGATGTTATTTTGCGATAATCTTCCACTGCCTGAATAATGTGTTCAGGCAGCCCTGCATTGCGTAAAGTGTCGCTTGAAAAATGTGTTAATCGCAAACCTAAATCTTGCAAGTCATTCATTTGTTTTTTGATTTTGGTTTTGCTCAAAGGTGTTTCTAATTCAGTCATCATATTACTCGTTCAATATTTTCAGGCTGCCTGAAAGAATTTTCATGCAAATACAGCCTGTTTTTTACCCGATATTGTTTATAATCGCAATATTATTTTTATCTAATCGAGAAAAAAATGCTTTCTTTATCGGAATTTCAAGCACAATCGGAACAAGGTTTTACGCATATTCCTGTGGTGTGCGAACTTTTGGCGGATATGGATACGCCCTTGTCGCTTTATTTAAAATTAGCCAACAAGCCTTATACCTTTTTGTTTGAGTCGGTTGTCGGCGGTGAGCGATTTGGGCGGTATTCGTTTATCGGCTTGCCGTGTGGCTCATTTTTTAAAGTGTTTGCCCAACAGATTGAAATTTATGAACATTATCAATTAAAAGAAACAATCACAGAAAACAATCCATTAGATTTTATCAACCGTTTTCAGGCAGCCTTTAAAACCCCTGAAATCCCTAATCTGCCACGATTTACAGGCGGTTTAGTGGGTTATTTTGGCTATGAAACGGTGCAGTATATCGAAAAACGATTAGGCAAAAAAGAGCAAGAACGCACGATTGATATTCCTGATATTTTGCTGATGCTTTCAACCGAAATTGCGGTTGTGGATAATTTAAGCGGCAAAATTTATTTAATTGTGTATGCCAAAGCGGGCGATGTTGCGTCTTTTCACGCCGCCTGCCAACGCTTGGAAGAGTTGCGTTTGGCATTGCGACAAAGTCCCGTTCTGCCCTTATCTTTGGGTTCAAAAGCCGAAGAAGTGGTTTTTGAAACAGGAGAAAATCAATATAAACAATATGTGAGCAAAATTAAAGAATATATTTTGGCAGGCGATTGTATGCAGGTTGTGCCTTCGCAAAGGGTGCATACCGCTTTTGACGATAATCCGTTAAGCCTGTATCGAGCCTTGCGTACGCTTAATCCGTCTCCGTATTTAATTTATTGCGATATGGGCGATTTTCACATTGTCGGCTCATCGCCTGAAATTTTGGTACGCAAGGAAAACAACACCATTACCGTGCGACCGATTGCAGGCACACGCAAACGGGGGGCAACGCCTGACGAAGATTTGGCGAACGAGCAAGATTTATTATCGGACGAAAAAGAAATTGCCGAACACTTAATGTTGATTGATTTGGGACGCAACGATGTTGGCAAAATCAGCAAAATCGGCACGGTGAAAGTTACCGATAAAATGATAGTCGAACGCTATTCGCATGTGATGCACATTGTGTCGAATGTTTCAGGCAGCCTGAAAGACGGCTTGACCGATATGGACATACTCGCCGCCGCCTTGCCTGCTGGCACACTGTCGGGGGCACCGAAAATTCGAGCAATGGAAATTATCGAAGAATTAGAACCCGCACGCCGCGGCGTATATGGCGGAGCGGTAGGCTATATCTCGTTTTCAGGCGATATGGACCTGGCAATCGCCATTCGCTGTGCGGTGATTCGTGATAAAACCGTGTATATCCAAAGCGGCGGCGGCATAGTCGCCGACTCCGACCCAGAACTTGAATGGCAAGAGACGCAAAATAAAGCCATGGCAGTGGTAAAAGCGGTGAGAATGGTGCAGGCAGGGTTGGATAATTAGCAGTGAGCAATGAGCAATTATTATGATGTCAAGCCTGCGGCTTGACAGATATTTTTTAGATAACGCTGCGATTTTATTTCGGGCTGCCTGAAACAAAGTTTAAGCATAAGCCGAAACCATTCTGAAACCTTTGCAAAACCTATTTAAAGCATATAACAAATGAAAATGTTATAGCCCGATAGGGCGGAATTTTCTTTAATATCAATAAACAATCAACGCCTATCAGCGTTGTGGTGGGTAGCCTGCCACCTTATAACGGACGCTTTTTTTGTTTTAGATTGAGTTTTGCAAAGGTTTCAGGCAGCCTGAAACGAAGTTTAAGCATAAGCCAAAACCATTCTTTTTATCGCCACAAAAAACCCTTTCAGGCTGCCTGAAAGGGTTTTATCACAAATAAAACAACAAATTACAGCGTTAAACCGCCAGTAATTTCAATCGCCGCACCGTTGATATAAGATGCTTCGTCTGATGCCAAGAATGCGAACAAGTCGGCGATTTCGCGTGGTTCTGCCATGCGTTTCATCGGAATGCGTGCCGCCATTGAATCGCGAATGTTTTCGGGCATTTTTTGTACCATCGGAGTGGCTACGAAACCTGGACAAATGGCGTTGGCACGAATGCCTTTTTTGCCCAATTCTCTTGCCCAAACTTTGGCAAAGCCGATGACGCCGAATTTGGTAGCAGCATAGTTGGTTTGACCAAAGTTACCATACACACCCACGACCGAAGAAGTGTTCAGCACCACGCCATAACCTTGTGCCACCATTTGATTAACAATCGCACGGGTCATATTGTAAGTGCCTTTTAAGTTAATATCGACCACGCTGTCGAACTGTTCGTCCGTCATTTTGATTAACTGTGCGTCTTGGGTAATGCCCGCGATATTGCACAAAACATCAACGCGACCGAAGTTTTTCAGCACATCGTCATACATGGCTTGAATGCTTGCTTTATCAACCACATTCACCACATAACCTTTGGCTTTACCGCCCAAAGTGTTAATATCTTGTGCAATTTTATCTACGGCTTCTTTGTTCAAGTCGCACACCGCGATGATTGCACCTTCTTGGGCGAATTTTTGCACAGTTGCCAAACCGATACCGCCAGCGGCACCCGTAATTACAGAAACTTTATTTTGCAAACGCATAATTGTTGTCTCCAATCAATGGGTTAATGAAAAAGAAAGATGATTTTGGGTAAAAATTATCTTCCACAAGGCGTTATTATCGTCCTTTTGTTGCGTTGCGTCAAATGAGTATCCGCTAAAATACAGTCATAGCAAGGCTTAAAGAGTGTTTTTATTGATATAAAACAATAAGTTTTCAGGCAACCTGAAAAGAAATATCGAAGTGTTACCTTAATATATCCGTCAAGCCCAAAGGCTTGACATAATCATTGCTCATTTCTCATTGCTCATCGTCCAAACCATATTGTTTTTTACGGCGTAAATTGCGTTGATACGAGCGTTGTTTTTGCTGTTGCAATTCTTGTTGTGCGAGTTCATCTGATTTCACACTAATGCGTTTTTGGCTGGCTGTTTTTTGTTGTGCTTTGTTTAACAACTGATTGATATTCAAAGTTTTTTGCGTATATTCTACCGTTTCAGGCTGCCTGAATGTTTGTTGTTGTTGATAACGCAAGCGAGCGTGTTCGCTGGCGGCTTGTTGTGGATTTTTATTTGATGATAAAAATGTGTTGCGTGGTAGAAAATTATCTTGAACTTCAATCGTTTGCATACAATCAGTGGGACACACAGGCAAACACAAGCCACAACCTGTGCATTCATCGGCAATTACCGTGTGCATCAACTTGGCAGCACCGCTTACCGCATTCACAGGACAAGCGACAAGGCACTTGGTGCAACCAATACAACGATTTTCATCAATCTGCACCACAAATTTCGGCTCATTTGCCACTTTTTGATATAAGGAAACGCCCGCAATTTCAGCGATTTTTTGAGCCGTTTCATCGCCGCCAACGCTACATAAATGAGCATGTGCAGTACGATACACCACCGCTTTGGCATACGCCGCACAATCAGCAAAACCACAACGGCAACATTGCGTTTGCGGCAGAATTTGTTCAATTTTTTGAATAATATCTTGTTTTGATTTCATTTTTATAACCGTATGATAATAATTAAGCCTTTCAGGCTGCCTGAAAGCCAAATTACATTAAACTGAAACCTTTGCAAAACTCAATCTGAAACAAAAAAAGCGTTCGTTATAGGGTGGGCAAGAATGCCCACCCTATAACATTTGCCTTTGTTATATACTTAAAATAGGTTTTGCAAAGGTTTCAGCCTATGGTTATTTTCCCACCAAATAATTCGACAACCCCACAAACTGTTCAGGTGCAATATTTTCCGCCCGACTGGCAGGGTCTATGCCTTGCGACAATAAATCATCATCGTCCGCCAACCCTTTGAGATTATTACGAATGGTTTTTCGCCGCATCGCAAATGACTGCGTTACCAGGCGTGAAAAATGAGCAAAATCAACCGCCGTACCAATTCGCCCTACTTGCGACACCATACGCACCACAGCCGAATCCACTTTGGGTGCAGGCTCAAACGCCGTAGGCGGCACGGTGATGATTTGTTCCATCGCAAAAAAATACTGCAAAGCCACACTTAACCGCCCGTAATGTTTGCTGTTAGGTTCAGCACACAGCCGTTCAACCACTTCTTTTTGCAGCATAAAGTGCATTTCCGAAATTTCGTTTGCGTATTGTGCCAAATGAAACAGCAAAGGCGTGGAAATATTATAGGGCAAATTGCCGACAATTTTTTTTATGCCACAAATTTGAGCAAAATCGAATTTTAAAACATCGCCCGAATAAATGCTCAATTTATCCGCAAACGGTTGATTTTTCAGATATTCAATAATATCCCTATCCAGTTCAATCACCGACAAATGTTTCAGGCAGCCTGATAAAGGTTGCGTCAAAGCCCCCAAACCAGGACCAATTTCCACAACAATATCATCATCTTGCGGATTGATTGCCGCAATAATCGAACGAATCACGCCCGTATCCTGCAAAAAATTCTGCCCAAAGCGTTTGCGTGCCGTGTGTTGCATTTTTTTCTAATCACAAATAAAAGCGTATTGTGCCATAAATCAAGCATATTTTCAGGCTGCCTGAAAAAAGTACTGTCATTACGAGAATTGCCATAAGGCAAGGCGTAGTCATCTTACAACGATGAAAACGTACCAAACGATTAAAGCCGTAAGGCGTTATTTCCCTGCCTTTTTATCCACTTCTTCCAGCACTTTATTCAGTTTGGACTGAAAACTACGCCACTCTGGGGCAACTTGACTGCGGGCGGTTTTGAGTTGTGTGTTTAAATCAACCTTTTGTTTTCTATCTGTTTTTTTGGCAATTTTCATGGTTTTCCCTTTCGCTTAAATGAAACAGAATAATGCGTCATCATATCCGATGATAGGCATTTTGAAAATATAAAAAAACCGCCACAAGGCGGTTTTTTTGCACATATTTTTCGCACACACCAAACGATTAGCGTTTGGAGAATTGTTTTGCACGGCGGGCTTTGCGTAAGCCTGGTTTTTTGCGTTCTACTTCGCGAGCATCGCGAGTAACCAAACCTGCTTGCGACAAGACGGGTTTTAATGCTGCGTCATAGTCAATTAAAGCACGGGTAATGCCGTGGCGAATGGCACCTGATTGACCTGCTTCACCGCCGCCGATAACATTCACTTTAATGTCGAATGTTTCCAAGTTTTCGGTTAAAACCAAAGGCTGACGCACAATCATTTTGCCTGTTTCACGAGAAATAAACTCGTCCATCGGGCGACCGTTAATGGTGATATTGCCGCTTCCCTTTTGCAAGAAAACGCGTGCCACAGAACTTTTGCGGCGACCTGTGCCGTAATAATATTTACCGTTCATCGTGCGTCTCCTTAAATATCCAAAACTTTGGGTTGTTGTGCAGCGTGTGGATGTTCCGAGCCTGCAAACACTTTGAGTTTTTTAATCATCGCATAACCCAAAGGACCTTTGGGCAACATGCCTTTAACCGCAATTTCCAAAACACGACCTGGGTGTTTTTCTTGATATTCGGTGAAATTGCGAACATACAAACCGCCTGGGAAACCCGAATGGCGATAGTATTTTTTATCCAATGCTTTGTTGCCAGTAACGCGGATTTTGTCGGCGTTAATCACCACGATATAATCGCCAGTATCCACATGGGGCGTATATTCGGGCTTATGTTTGCCACGCAAGCGGCGAGCGATTTCGGCGGCTAATCGTCCCAAAACTTTGTCTTGGGCATCAACCACAAACCACTCACGCTTTACCTCTTGCGGCTTTGCAGAAAAGGTTTTCATTTGATGAATCCTGTATAAAATTAAATAAACCGAGTATTTTATAAGTATTCGTAAATGATGTCAATGTGTTTAAAATATTTTCAGGCTGCCTGAAAGGCTTATCTTACGCACAAACGAAAATCTTTTATCCCCTTGATATACGGCGTATAATAGAGAGATTTTGCAGTATTTTATTGTTTGGAAAATGTCTTTAACGATTGTTGGCTTAAATCATCAAACCGCTCCTGTTGCGGTTCGGGAGCGGTTGGCGGTGTCGCAGCAGGATTTGCCTGCGGCTTTGCTGTCGCTGTTTCACGCTGACGGCATTGATGAAGCCTTGATTTTATCCACTTGTAATCGCACGGAAATTTATGCCGTAGGTGCGCCTGAAAATATTATTGCTTGGCTGGCACAGTTTCATCATTTGCCTGTGGCTGATTTTCGTGAGTATCTTTATATTTATCAAGAAAATCAATGTGTTCGACACGCTTTTCGGGTGTCTTGCGGTTTGGATTCGATGGTGTTGGGCGAGCCGCAAATTTTGGGACAGTTAAAAGACGCTATTCGTGCCGCACAGGATTGTGGCACGCTCAATTCTTCGCTGAATATGCTGTTTCAACGCACGCTGTCGGTTGCCAAAGAAATTCGCACTAAAACCGATGTCGGCGGTCAGTCGGTGTCTATGGCGGCAGCCAGTGTGAAATTAGCCGAGCAAATTTTCCCTAAAATCAGCGACTTAAATGTGCTGTTTATCGGTGCAGGGGAAATGATTGAATTGATTGCCACACACTTTGCGGCTAAACGCCCTAAATTAACTACGATTGCTAATCGCACTGTTGCTAATGCAGTGGCGTTGGCTGAAAAATTAGACTGTCGTGCGAATGCGGTTGCATTAGACAAGCTGCCTGAAATTATGCCGCAATATGATGTGGTGATTGCTTCAACTGCCAGCCCTTTGCCGATTGTGGGCAAAGGTGTGGTTGAAGCGGCTTTGAAAAAACGCCGTTATACGCCGATGTTTTTGTTGGATATGGCAGTGCCACGCGATATTGAGCCGCAAGTGGCTGAATTATCAGACGCTTTTCTTTATACGGTTGATGATATGACGGATATTGTCAATATGGGTAAAGAAGCACGCCAGAAAGCCGCTAAAAATGCAGAAGTGCTGATAGAACAAAGCGTTACGGCGTTTATTGAGTGGCAAAAATCGCGGCAAACCGTGCCGTTAATCCGCCGTTTGCGTGATGACGCGGAAAAATCACGGCAATTTGTTTTGGCAAACGCCATGCGACAATTAGCCAAAGGCACACCGCCCGAAGAAGTGTTGGAGCGGCTGTCGGTGCAACTGACCAATAAATTACTGCACGCCCCAACCAAAGCATTAAATCCGAATGCGTTTGATGAAGATAATTTAACGGACGCAGTCAGTAAAATTTATCATTTGTATGAAGATGAAGAATAATTTTGGCAAATGAAAACTTTTATCCGAGTAAGCATTGAACAATCACGGCAGTTTGCTGTGATTTTAATCACAATAATTTTCAGGCAGCCTGAAAACTTTTTAATATTTTTATAGGAGATATTCAAATGTTGAATAAATTGATTTTATCCATTTTTTTATGTTTGGGATTAACTTCTGTTTATGCCGAAGAAGTGGATAATAAAAAAATGAGAGAAGCCGTTAGGCGAGTTTTGCAATTCGTTGATGTTAATTATTCAATAGAAACAGTCGAAAAAATACCCGACTATGATGAAAATAGTGAATTTGGCGAATTGTCTGCTTTAACTGATACTTATCAATTAAATAAAAATGTTTGGTATTTAGGAAAAGTGCCTACACAATATAGCGAAAAATCTGTGGAAGAATGTCAAAAGAATGGTGAAAAAATAGATTTTCTTTATGAAGATTGTATAGATGCTTTTGCAGTTAAAGTTCTTTATATGGGGTGTGCAGGCAATGCTTGTGATCATCAAGATATTTGGCTTTCTTCTCCTAAATATACTCCTGAAATCAGTATTATTTTAAATGAAAAAGAAACTTCATTAGGCAATAGAATTAAAGGCAAATATTTTGAATTTCAACAAATCAAAAAACCGCCCTATCCTGAATTTATTGTAACCAGTTATGCTGTGGGTGATAGGGATAGTTTTCATTTTCCTACATTAAAATATCAGCAAAAATTCCGTTTTAATAATAAAACAGGAAAATTTGAAGAAATAGGAAAAGCAAAATTTTTAGGTAAAATTCAATATTGTAATAATAAAATTATTCCTATTTCGCAGGAATGTAAAGATTAACTGTTTCAGGCAGCCTGAAATAACTTAATATATTGATAACATTATGAAACAATCATTATTAGACAAACTCATTCATTTACAAGAACGCTTGGAAGAAATCAATTTACTGCTTGCCGATGAACAGTCGGCGGCAGATATGAATCAATATCGTGCTTTAACGAAAGAACACGCCGAAATTTCGCCGATTGTGGCGGTTTTTTCGCAATACCATCAGGCACAGCAAGACTTAAAAGACGCAGAAGATTTGTTGTCTGACCCTGAAATGAAAGAGTTTGCACAAGAAGAAATTGATAATTCTAACAATAAAATCAACCAGTTAGAAAATGAATTACAACTTTTATTGTTGCCCAAAGACGAAGACGACAATAAAAATGTTTTTTTAGAAGTCAGAGCAGGCACAGGCGGCGATGAAGCGGCTTTGTTTGCAGGCGATTTGTTGCGAATGTATTTGCGATACGCCGAACGATGTGGCTGGAAAAGCGAGATTGTTTCTGCCAACGAATCGGATTTGGGCGGTTATAAAGAGGCGATTGTACGCATTGCAGGCGATAATATTTACGGCAAGCTGAAATTTGAATCAGGCGGACACCGTGTGCAACGCGTCCCCACCACCGAAAGTCAAGGACGCATTCACACTTCCGCTTGCACGGTTGCGATTATGCCCGAAGCCGATGAACTCGCCGAAATTGAACTTAATCCCAACGATTTACGCATTGACACTTTCCGTGCGTCAGGTGCGGGCGGGCAGCACATTAACAAAACCGATTCGGCGGTACGCATTACGCATTTACCCACAGGTATGGTGGTGGAATGCCAAGACGGCAGAAGTCAGCACGCCAACAAAGCCCAAGCAATGAAAGTGCTTGCCGCACGCTTGAACGACAAACAAAAACGCGAAGCACACGCGAAAGAATCTGCCGAACGCAAAAGTCTCATCGGTAGTGGCGATAGAAGCGAACGCATACGCACTTACAACTTCCCCCAAGGACGCGTGTCGGATCACCGCATTAACTTAACGCTGTATAAAATCGACAGCATTATGGACGGCGATTTGGACGAAATCATCAACGCACTTTTAACCGAACACCAAGCAGAATTGTTGGCACAGTTTGGGGAGTAAATAAAAATATTTCAGGCAGCCTCTTCCCGTGCAGGGATTAGCACTTTCCGTGCAGGGAAACTGTCATTGCGAGCCGTTATAAAATAACGGCGTACGCAATCTCCGCACGCAAGAAGAACGGCGTATCGCACAAATGTTTTGGCTCACGCTTAAATTTTGTTTCAGGCAGCCTGAAAAGTTTATAATTTACCTAATCGACAAGGGGATTGCCACGATTTTTTCTAACGAAAAAATCTCGCAATGACAGTTTTTTATTTTCAGGCAGTCTGAACGATATTTTGAAAAGGATTTAAAAATGTGGTTAGTTGAATTAGCGAATAAAATTCATTTAGCAGAATACCATATGCTTTATTTTTTCATTTTTTTGTTATGTTCTGGATTATATCGTATGTATGACGGCAGACGGCGTTTATTATTTGAACAACAGCCTGATGATAGAGTAAATTTAATTCCTGATGATGATGTGGTTCAGCTATGGCATAACTTAACAAAATTAAATATTAAATTTGGTCATTTTTTTCAAAAATATGGTTTATTTTTAATGATTTGTGCAGCGGTCAATATTTTATTGTTTTTTAAAACACATTTAACTATTCAAGAAATAATAAAACATTTTGGACTATTTTCTATTATCGTTTTAGCAATTATTTTTATTACTTGGGTAATTGGTATTTTTATTTTACAAGAAGGAAATAAATATGAAAAAGGTTTTTTTTTAACATTTATTACAGAAAAAAAATCAATAATTAAATACTATGAAAAATATAATTTTTCAAAAATTGACAAATGGAAAGAATATGCAAATTTTATTTGTAGCGATTTTCAAATAATGAATGAATGGATTGGTAAAGAAAAACATATTGTTATCGGTTCAATTATTCATTATTCCAGTTGGTTGTTACTGATTATTTTAGTAACGGCTTTTCATTCATTAACTTTTTTGGGTTTTTAATATGAGCAAGCGTAGCGTGGGCAACTTATTACCTACGCGTTTTAATGGATTTTCAGGCTGCCTGAAAAGTGTTTAAACTACGGCGGTTGTCGTTCGGTGCGTTCTTCGTAGTGGGGAGATTGCGTACGCATTGCCTTTCGTCAATGCTCGCAATGACAGTATCTTTTTTTGTATTTAGTTTCAATACCATTTTTTAGGCTGCCTGAAAATGGTATCATTTCAACTTTATTTCTCAACATAGAAAATCAATCTATTATGGCTAACAAACCACAAACCCTATACGAAAAACTTTGGAACGCACATATTGTGCGTCAGGAAGAAGACGGCACGGTGCTGTTGTATATCGACCGTCATTTGGTGCATGAAGTAACCAGTCCGCAGGCTTTTGAAGGCTTTAAAATAGCGGGGCGGCAACTTTGGCGGAAAGACAGCATTGTTTCCACAGCCGACCACAATACGCCCACAAACGACTGGGATAAAGGCAT
>JAFWTP010000156.1 GCA_017518845.1 Neisseriaceae bacterium | reverse complement strand
GCAATGCGTCTGATGATTTTGCCGACTTGGTTTTGTCGTTAGTCAAACAGCACGCCCCTGATACGCAGGATACGCAAATTTCTCTAAAAGAAAGCGGCAAGGGCAATTTTTTGTCTGCCACAGTCAAAATCCACGCCTTTTCGCAACAACAATTAGACAATATTTATCGCACACTCACTTCGCACGAGCAGATTAAATTTGTTTTTTAAATCAACAAGATAAGGAATACGAGTATGAAAAAACTTTTTGCTTTTTTGGCAGTAACACTTTTAGCGTCCTGCACTTGGGTGTCGTATGACGACAACGGACAAACCCGCTGGCGACAAAAATACCCCACAGGCACGCCCACTTACTACGAAGACGGCACCTATCAACGCGATCATCGCTATCACGGACACCGCCCCATACAAAAAGCAGTCATCAACGAACCGCCTGCGGTTTCTAATCCAGCGGAATAACATTCAGGCAGCCTGAAAAACCTTTCAGGTTGCCTGAAAATATTGTAATATACTATGTGTATATACAAATGGAGTATGACAATGGAAACCACAATATTTATGAACAATCGCACGCAAGCGGTTCGTTTGCCGACAGAAATGCGATTTGATGAAAAAGTCAAAAAAGTCAATATTCGTATTGTTGGCAAAGATAGAATATTATCTCCTATTTCAAACACTTGGGATAATTTCTTCTTACAACCCAATAGGGTGAGCGATGATTTTATGCAAGACAGAGACGCTGGTTTTCAACCTGAACGAGAAAAACTGTGATGTTGAAATACCTATTAGACACGAATATTGTCATTTATGTCATCAAACGCCGACCAATTGAAATTTTAAGCACATTCAATCGCAATACGGGAAAAATGGCAGTCAGTAGCATTACCGAAGCCGAATTGTATTACGGTGCAGAAAGAAGCCAACGCCCATACGAAAACGCATTAGTGGTAGAAGAATTTTTATCCCACTTAACCGTTTTGTCTTACGACAGTAAAGCCGCACAACATTTTGGCAATATCAAAGCCGACTTAGCCAAAAAAGGCTCGCTCATCGGTGAAAATGATTTACACATTGCCGCTCACGCAAGAAGTTGCGGACTGATATTAGTTAGCAATAATGTGCGTGAATTTCAAAGAGTTCCCAATTTGATGTTAGAAAATTGGATTTAACTTTTCAGGCAGCCTGAAAACATAAAATATAAGGAAAAACAATGGCCTCTCAACTTTCTATTTTAATTCTTGCCGCAGGCAAAGGCACAAGAATGTATTCCGACCGTCCCAAAGTGTTGCACCAAATTGGCGGGCAGTCGATGTTATCGCGTGTGATTGATACGGCTTTGCAACTTAAACCTGCGTTTATTGGTGCGGTCATCGGACACGGCAGGGAGCAAGTTAAAGCCGAAACACACCGTCCAGTACAATGGATTGAGCAAGTTGAGCAGTTAGGTACAGGGCATGCAGTTGCGTGTGCTTTGCCGTATCTGCCGCAAGACGGTATCACGCTTGTGTTATATGGCGATGTACCGTTGATTGATACACACACTTTGCAGGCAATGATTGCTGCATCAGACAACGGCAAAAATACGGTTTTGCTCACCGATACGCTTGATGACCCCGCAGGTTACGGCAGAATTGTGCGGGAAAACAATGGGCATATTGTGCGTATTGTGGAAGAGAAAGACGCTCTACCCGAAGAAAAGACCATTTGCGAAATCAACACGGGCATTATGGTTTTGCCGACTCACAAAATTGCCGAATGGACAAGCCAACTTAAAAACGCCAACGCACAGGGCGAATATTATTTAACCGATGTGATTGCTCTGTCGGTTGCCAACCATATTCCCGTGATTGGTGTTGCTTTGCCGCAACACCACTTGGCGGCAGGGGTGAATAATAAACTGCAACAGGCTGAATTGGAACGCATTTTTCAACGCGAACAAGCCGATAATTTAATGAAATCGGGCGTTACAATGGCAGACCCTAACCGCTTTGATTTGCGTGGTACATTAAAATGCGGCAAAGATGTGTGGATTGATATTAACGCCGTGTTTGAAGGCGAATGTGTTTTGGGCAATCGTGTGCAAATTGGGGCAAATTGTGTATTAAAAAATGTGCAAATTGCGTCTGATACGGTGATTAAACCGTTTAGTCATTTAGAAAATTGTGTTGTGGGCAACAATGCTCAAATTGGTCCATTTGCTCGACTGCGTCCTGATACGGTTTTATCGGACAATGTGCATATCGGCAATTTTGTTGAAGTAAAAAAATCCACTGTTAAAGAAAACAGTAAAATCAATCACTTAACTTATATTGGCGATAGCGACATTGGGGCAAACACAAATATTGGTGCAGGCACAATCACTTGTAATTATGACGGTGTAAATAAATTCCGCACAGAAATTGGCGACAATGTGTTTATTGGCTCGAACACGCTATTGGTTGCTCCTGTGAAAGTGGGCAATAACGCAACCACAGGAGCAGGCAGTGTGATTACCAAAACCTGCCCAGAAAATGAACTAACCGTAGCACGAGCCAAGCAAATCACGCTATCAGGCTGGGTGAGACCTGTGAAAAAGTGATGAAATAAAAAGCGGACAAATAATTATCCGCTTTTTTCAGACTGAAAAAATATAGAAACGCCGTAGCGTTACCCACGCTACAACGACTATTTTATCCCCTGCTCTTTTAACCATTCAATCAATTTTTCATTGGCACTTTTTTGGCTGAATAAATAGGCTTGCCATTGTTGTTGTGCGTTTTGCCATTTTTCAAAATTATTGAATATTATCATAAAGTTATTTTTTCTCTCTTCATCGCTTAAAACAATCGCACCGTTGAGTTCATCAGACAAACGGCTGTGGGCTGCTGCTAATTCGGGCGGAAAATAGGCATAAACCTTATCCCAAAATGCATGCAGTTTTGCGATATGTGATTGATTTTCCTGCGGATATATATGCCAAAAAAAGGGCTTGCCTGTGTATTGCGTCCGCACAAAACTGTCTTCGCCACGCACAATCAGTAAATCGTATTGCGACAATAAATCGTCAAATTTGTCCTGCGAAACAAATGGAGCGTGCTTGCAAGACAGATGATTTTCAGGCAGCCTAACTTGATTGCCTGCCAAATCAATGTGCATATTTAAGGGTAAATCAGCCCAACAATTAAACCATTTTTGCCAACTCGTTGCAGAATAAGCAAAAATATAGGTTTTCAGGCTGCCTGAAACTTTTTTTGGCGGTTTGGGCAATATATTTTTTTCACGCAATAAACCGCCGCTTTTTTCAGAAAAACCCATAAAATAGAAATACTTATTCGCCCCATTCGCTTGGGGCGATGGCAATAAGTGCATCTCTTCTGCCCAGTGTTCTGCGGTTAAATATTCCCAGTTTAACCATAAGGCTTTGTTTTGAAAAATAATTTCTTTAATGCTATCGGGCAATTCGCAAGCAAAAGTTTCAATCACAAAATCAGGCTTTGGCAAATTTTTCAGGCTGCCTGAAAAAGTATTGTCATCTTTCCAGTATATGATATTGATTTGATTGATATTTTGTTGATGTTTTTGTATCTGTAATTCAGGCACAATGTGAGCGAGTGTTGTAAAATTGTCAATAAACAACAGCACTTGGCACGATAAATCCGCTTGCAGATTTTTTGCCAAACGCCACGCCACGCCCGCATCACCAAAGTTGTCGATGACACGGCAAAAAATCCACACTGTTTTTTGATTTAAATCACTCATTTTTTTACTTGACAAATGTTTTTTTCGTCTGTTTTTTATCAAAGTTATGCACCGTTATTCGTGCTAACACAAGAAATCCAAAAAAGCGATAGATAAAAACGCTATGCAATCAAATACTTTATATAACTATTTGATTTTTAATAATATTTTCTCAATGCTTACTTTTTAGACAAAGAACAAAAAGCCTATAAAAAACAAGGTTTAGAAAGCGTCATTCACAACTTATCCACAGGCTTATCCACAAAATTGTGGATAACTTTTTCGCCCTATTTTTCAGCCGAACGACCATAAAATTTTGTGCCGATTTTAATTGTTTCCAAGCCCTTTTGGCGGCGATATTCGTTGCTGTCTCGCAGGGAATAAATGCAGCCGCAATATTCTTGCTGATAAAATTCTTCCGCCTTGCTGATTTCAATCATGCGTTGCGAGCCGCCGCCTTTACGCCAGTTGTTGTCCCAAAAAATCAAGTCGGGATAATGAGCGGCGGCATTTTTGCCACAAGTATTCACTTGATTTAAATCTTTCCAGCGAGAAATGCCCAAAGAAGTGGCAAAAACAGCAAAACCGTTCTCGTGTGCAAATAACGCCGTGCGTTCTAAACGCATATCAAAGCACATTGTGCAACGCTTGCCCCGTTCGGGTTCAAACTCCAAGCCTTTGGCACGAGCAAACCACTCATCGCTGTCGTAATCCGCGTCAATAAACGGCACGCCATGTTTTTGGGCAAAGGCAATATTTTCATTTTTGCGTAATTCATATTCCCTTTTTGGGTGGATATTCGGATTATAAAAAAACACCGTATAATCAATATTCGCATTGCATAATTGTTCCATAATGCTGCCTGAACACGGAGCACAGCAAGAATGTAATAATAATTTATTACTGCCATTTGGCAGTTTAAGTTGTTGATTTTTCATTTGAAGTACGGAATATATTTTAAATAATGACGACATTGATACACATTAAAATCATACGACTGATTTCCCAAATAAAGCCAAGTGTAATACGATAAAAAAGTAATGGTTAATGTACAAATTAAAAACAATAAAAAGAAAAAGAAAGCACGATTAGCCCGCTCCATTTTTAATAAAAAAAACGGCAAATTTGCTATAAAAAAACCAATCAGCGTGAGAAAAAACAAAGTTAAAATGGTTACCAATAACTCCACAGCGGTTGTGTAATATTGATAAGCCGCAGCATTTTTTACTGCATGAACAAAGGGTTGCCAATATTTGGGGAAATTGCACAAACCGTGCGTCATCGCAATAAACAAAATATAGGCGGACAACCATACAAAAAAGAATTTTAAAGCATTTTTCATAACTATTTGAATAATATAAAGATTTCAGGCAGCCTGAAATTTTAATTTTTAGAAGTTTCAAAAAAGTGGTGCGGATAGAGAGACTCGAACTCTCACACCTTGCGGCGCTGGAACCTAAATCCAGTGCGTCTACCAATTTCGCCATATCCGCACAAGGCTGAAATTATACAATATTTAACAAAAAAACGGCATACAACAGCCGTTTTTATAGTCAAACAACTTGCAAAACAATAATGCGTTCGCTTGCCTTGCCGTATTATTTATACTGTCTGCGGCTCGCCGCCTGTTATTCTTTTGAATTTGTTTGACTATGTAAGATTTGGTGCCCAGAGCCGGAATCGAACCGGCACGCCCGTTTTAAGAGGCGACGGATTTTAAGTCCGTTGTGTCTACCTGTTTCACCACCTGGGCTTTATTTGGAGGCGGGGGTCGGAATCGAACCGGCGTCCACGGCTTTGCAGGCCGCTGCATAACCACTTTGCTACCCCGCCAGTATCAGCGTGGAGCGGGAAACGAGTCTCGAACTCGCGACCTCAACCTTGGCAAGGTTGCGCTCTACCAACTGAGCTATTCCCGCATTTCTTCTTTTTTCGCAAAGAAACGGCAATTATAGGGTTTTGGTAAAAATTGTCAAGATAATTTTTTATGCCTTACGGTTTTCAGGCTGCCTGAAAGAGAACGAAATGTTGTAGGGTGGGTTTTCAACCCACCAGCAAACCGCAGGTTTGCATAACAGCCAATCATAATAAACCAATTTTTCAGGCTGCCTGAAAATTTGATTTAAACGCGTGGGCAACAAGTTGCCCATCCTACGGCGGTTTGGTTTGTCTTTCATAGTTAGGAGATTGCCACGCCGTGATAAATCACGGCTCGCAATGACAGTAGTTTTTTTGTTTTATCAACGCCGTTGGCGTTGTGGTGGGTAGCATGCCCACCCTATAACTGTGATTTAAAATCCATTCTATGATTAAAAACCCGTTCTGTGGTTTAAAACCCGTTTTATGGTTATTTTTTGTCTTAAATCAACTATGCAAAATAATTTTTTAAAAAGGTGTAAAAAAGTGATTGCTGATGATTTTTTTAAGGTAGAATTAAGGTGTTTTTTATCGTTGTTAAAAAAGGACACGCATTATGAATAAAATCTTCAAAGTGGTTTTCAATCAAATCACAAACACATGGGTGGCTGTTTCGGAAATGGCTAAATCAGCAGGCAAAAAAGCCAGTGTCAGCGTTTTACCCCCCCCCGATGATAATCATTCTCAATTAGTTGCACGCCGTTCAGGCAGCCTGAATGG
>JAFWTP010000155.1 GCA_017518845.1 Neisseriaceae bacterium | reverse complement strand
GTTATGGGCATATTAGCGGTATTGATGTGCGATATACTTGCTCGCTTAATTATTTATCCGTATGAAGTTTCCGTCAGTCTGATTATGGGCGTTATCGGCAGCATTATCTTTTTAACTTTATTGATAAAAAGGTATCGCTATGTATAAAAAAGAAATCTTCCGTTTATTGATTTTATTATTTTTAACGCTGTCTGCCATTGCGTTTTATTTCTTGTGGGATAATTTATCGCTGATTTCTTTTATTGTGCAATTACGCCTAAAAACCATATTTGCCATTATATTAAGCGGCACGGCTCTTGCTGTGGCTACTTTATTATTTCATTCTGTGGCAAATAACCGTATTATTACGCCGTCATCATTGGGTTTGGAGTTTTTATATGTATTAGTCAAAACGCTTGTCGTTTTTATATTTGGCAGTGCTTTTTTATTGCAAGTGAATGCCATCACACAATTTATTTCAGGCAGCCTAATTTTAATTGCCTTTGCCCTATTGTTATACCGTTTTTTCTTAAATAAAGAACGCGTGAATATATTCTTTATGTTGTTGGTTGGTATGATATGTACTTCCCTATTTATGACACTCAATTCTTTTTTGGGCATTTTAATGGATCCGACTGAATTTCAGGTAGCCCAAGATATAGGTTTTGCTTCTTTTAATCGTGTGGAAAAAGATGTATTAAAAATTGCTGCTGTTATTATTATTCCATTGAGTATTTATGCTTATACACTTTCCAAAAAATTAGATGTTTTGGTATTAGGTAAAGATTGTGCCGTTAATTTGGGATTAGATTATGGCAAATTGTGTCAAATTTCTTTAATGATTACGGCAGTGTTAATTGCGGCTTCTACTATGTTATCAGGGCCGATGTTCTTTTTTGGCTTATTGATTTTGAATTTGGTTTTACAGTGCGTGCCAACTTTCCGTCATCAAATATTATTTCCTGCAATTATTTGTATCAGTATTTTGATTTTAATAGTTGGTCAAAGCATTGTTTTTCATGCTTTGAATTTTAAAACAGAACTATCGGTAATTATTAACTTTATTGGCGGTATCTATTTCTTTTATTTAATCTTAAAGGTAAATCAAAAATGGCAATTACAATAAACAATATCTGCAAAAAATATGGTAATCAAACCATTATTGATAATGTTAGTTTAACCATTGAAAAAGGCAAAATCATTTCTTTTATTGGTGCCAATGGTGCAGGTAAATCAACTTTATTAAATATAATGAGCCGTCTATTAAAAGCCGATAGTGGGGAAATTTTATTAGACAACACGCCATTAAATCACTTAAAAAGCGAAGAAATTGCTAAAAAATTGTCGATTTTGAAACAAAGTAATTATGTCGGCTTAAAACTAACCGTAGCCGATTTAGTGGCTTTTGGACGGTTTCCCTATTCGCAAGGCAACCTGAAAAAGGAAGATAAAAAAATAATTGATGAAGCGATTGATTATTTGGATTTGAATGATTTACGCAACCATTATATAGATGAATTATCAGGCGGACAAAAACAACGGGCATTTATTGCCATGATTTTAGCCCAAGACACCGATTATGTTTTATTAGATGAACCGTTGAATAATTTAGATATGAAACACTCGCTACAAATAATGCAAATCTTACATAAATTGTGTCAAGAAAAAGGCAAAACCATTGTTTTGGTGATTCACGATATTAACTTTGCGTCTGTTTATTCTGATGAAATTTTTGCCTTAAAAAATGGGCGTTTGGTATTTTCAGGCAGCCCCAAAGATTTGATGAATAGCCAAATGTTATCACAAATTTTTGATTTTCATATTCCTGTTTATGATATTGAACAACATAAATTGGGCTTATATTTTATTACTCATAAACAATAGAAAGGAGTGAATAATTTAACACACACATTTTGAATAATTTGTTTTTTTTGTATTTTTTGTTTTTTTATTAAATAAGGAGTTCGCTATGAACAAATTACTTTCAGCATTATTTTTGTCTTTTTCTTTAAGTGTTGCAGTTGCTGCACCTGTTCATTTAGAAAGCCCTGTGGGTAAAATTACTGTGGATAGCAGTGTGAATAAAATTGCGGTATTGGATTTTGCCGCTTTGGATACACTTTCCACATTAGATGGCGGCAATAAAGTGATTGGTTTGCCACTTACTGCCACAGTGCCACAACAATTATCATCATTTAAAAACAATAAAATGATTGATTTTGGCACGGTGAAAGAAGTGAATTTAGAAAAATTAGCCACTGCCAAACCGCAATTAGTGATTATTGGCGGTCGTTTGGCAAGTCAAGGAAAAACCATTGGCGAAATTGCCCCAACTTATCAATTTTCATTGGATTTAAATAATTACTGGCAATCGTTCAAACAGCAAACCATGAATATGGCGTCTTTAACAGGCAAAACGCAATTAGCCGAACAAAAACTTTCGGCATTAGAACACAAAATGACCCAAACAGCGAATAAAGCCAAAGGCAAAACTGCGTTAATTATTATGGTGAATAACGGCAAAATGGCAGCATTCGGTTCTCAATCGCGTTTTGGCATTATTCACGACAATTTGGGTTTTACCCCGATTGACGCATCTATCAAAGTCGGCACGCACGGACAAGGTATTTCGCACGAATTTATCGCCGAAAAAAATCCTGATTATCTGTTTGTGATTGACCGAGCCGCCGCCATTAGCGACAAAACAGGGCAAGCACAGCAAACTTTGGATAACGATATTATCAAGAAAAGCAAAGCCTTCAAAAACGGCAATATCGTGTATTTGAACGCACGCAACTGGTATTTGATGAACGGCGGCTTAACCGCAATGGGTGAAATGATTGACGAAGTGGCCGCCGCAGTAAAATAAACCTTTGCAGGCTGCCAGAAAAAAATCACTAACTCTCAAGATAGTGATTTTTCTTTATCCCACAATGCCTTGCAGATATAGTTGATTATTTGTTGATATTAAATAAAATTCCGCCCTATCTGGCGGTTGGTGGGCTGGTCAGCCCACCCTATAACATTTGCATTTGTTATATGCTTAAAATAGGTTTTGCAAAAGTTTCAGATAAGAGATTTCAGGCTGCCTGAAACAGGTTTTCAGGCAGCCTAACCTATTCAATTCAAAAGGAAAAACAAATGGGTTTTCAACATTTATTTGCACAACAAGACATGGTTTTAACGCTGACTTTTGCCATACTCGTGTTGATGAGCATTTTAACTTGGGCAATTATTATTATTCGCTCGGTGAAATTATTTTTAGCCAAAAAGGCAAATCGGCAATTTTTAAAAACCTTTTGGCACGCCACTGATTTGCACCAAGCCGTTGCCCAAACACAAGAGATTAATGCACCGATGAGCCGCGTTGCCACGCAATCTTATCAGTCGCAGCAGCAATATAATAATAAAAAATACAGCCACTTACATGACGCTGTGCCACGCAACGATTATTTAGTCCGCCACATTCGTTATGCGATGGACAAAGACTTGCGACCCTTTTCAGGCGGCTTAACCGCTTTGGCTTCTATCGGTGC
>JAFWTP010000154.1 GCA_017518845.1 Neisseriaceae bacterium | reverse complement strand
GTTTTTTTTAGCGGATTACTGCGTTTAGCAGGGTTGGCAAACGGCGTAAAAATAGTGGAAATAGGCTTTTCAGGCACTTTGTTTTCAGGTTGTGCCGTATCATTCCAGCGTGCTTCGGGCGGAATAACACTGCGTACCACAGGTTTCACCGTTTCAGTACGATTTTTAGGCGAAGATTTAGGAAAATCCACATATCTTAAATGGTGTGGCAACTCGCTTTGCGGCGTGCCTAAATTTTCTGCCGTAATGATTTTGGTTTCTTTATTATCGTCCGCATGTGTTTTGTGCGATAAATTACGGCGAAGTTCATCACCGTCAATCGTGCGTTTTTCAGGCACAGCGTTGGTTTTATTCGGTTTTTTCAGGCTGCCTGCGGCAATGGTGCGTGTAGATTGTTGCGTTTTCGGACTGTTTGCCACCGTTGCCCCAATGCGTCTGATGATTTCTTCGGCAGAAATAATTTCCTTTTCGGGATAATCATCAACAATCGGCTTGGCAGGTTTAACAGGAATTTGCCGCGAAATATCCGCCGCTGAAATCACTTCCGATTCAGGGTCAGGATTGCTTAAATCCATTGCAGGTTTTTCTTCTTTTTTATTTGAAATAACAACAGGTTGCACCTCTTCTTGCGGCTCGTCTAAATCTTCTTCGATTTCAATTTCCACTAACGAAGTGCGATGACGGTGCAAATCATTTGCTGAAATGGTTTCGGCAATTTCATCGTCATCATCATCGTCATCTAAATCTTGCAAAGGTTTCACCGAAATAATGGTTTGCGTTTTTTCAACTTGTGGTTTGGGCATTGTTTTCGGTTGAGAAACGGCAACTTTGCGTTCTTCATCAAAGGTTTCTTTTAAACGCGTAGCCGCATGTAATTGCGTATCTTTGGGCTTGGGTGCAGACGAAAAAATCGGCAAATCAGACAAATCGTCATGCACAGGAGCAAAAAAGTCGTTTTCGTTAATGCGGCGAGTGGGCTTGCCCAAGCGTTTAATACCGCCAAACACGGGAGCAAGCGAGATTTTTTTCATTGGTTTAATGGACGGCATAGCACCATTTTTGCTGTGGCGAGTAAGATAAATTAACTCCCACTCCCACTCTTTACGGCTTTTTTCTTGGTACAAATAAACCACCACCGAAGCCGCCACTAAACAAATCAATAAAAACAACCACGCTAACATAAAAATCTTGTCCGAGAAATCATTTGAAATAATTATAAACAGAGAATTTTACCTGAAATATTGATAAATTTCATCTTTTTTATGTATATAATTGGTTTTTCTGTAAAAAAATACCATAAATAGACACAAAAAAGATGAATAAATTAAATGAATAACTTTTGAAGAATAAAGATTTTTTGGATTATTAAATATTATTAAATACAGTGAGCAATGAGTAGTTAGCAGTGAGCAGTTATTTAGTTTTGCCTTGTCAGGCAAAACAGGTTAAATTTTAATAATGCTTCGATTTATTCTTTCAGGCTGCCTGAAAAGTATTGCGTAGGGACGACCCTATGTGGTCGTCCGTTCTAAAATATCCGTCAAGCCGCAAGGCTTGACTTAATAACTGCTCACTACTCACTGCTCACTACTCACTGCTCACTATCACTGCCCTGCCACTGTCATTTGTTCGATTAAAATCGACCCGACACTGTGCGAAGCGTGTTCCCGTGCGTCATCAGCGATACCCAATACTTGGGCGTACATATCTTGCAATCTACCCGCAATGGTAATTTCTTCTACGGGATACGCAATCACGCCGTTTTCTACCCAAAAGCCAGATGCACCACGCGAATAATCGCCTGTAAGCAAATTTACGCCTTGCCCCATTAACTCGGTAACAATTAAGCCTGTACCCATTTGTTTTAACAGGTCTTTTTGTGTCGCCACTGTGGGTTTTAAGCATAAATGATGCACGCCGCCTGCATTGCCTGTCGTGGTTAAGCCTAATTTGCGTGCCGAATATGTGCTTAAAAAATAACCTTGAACAACACCGTTATCAATCACCGTGCGTGGCTTGGTTGCCACGCCTTCGTCATCGCACACGGCAACCGAAAACGCCTTTTTTAAGTGCGGCTCTTCGCGTAATTGAACAAAATCTGGCAGAATTTTTTTACCCAAAGAATCGCATAAGAAACTGCTTTTGCGATACAACGCACCGCCTGACAAAGCCCCTGCCAAATGGGCAATCAGGCTGCCTGAAACCATACGGTCAAACAAAACAGGATACACCCCCGTTTTAACACTGCCTGAATTTAAGCGAGCCAAAACCCGCTGGGCAGCGGTTTTGCCGATTTCATCGGCAGATGCTAAATCATCAACAGAACGAGTTGCGTCCGACCAATAATCCCTTTGCATATCGCCGTTATCGCTTGCCACAGCCACACACGACATAGCATAACGCGTGCGTCTATCATACGCCGCAAAGCCCAAAGAGTTCGCAAACACCGACTGCGACACATCGCTCGACACTTCTGAGCCTTCGCTGTTCGTAATACGCATATCCTGCGATAAAGCCGCATTTTCGCACTGTTTTGCCCATTCAATCGCCTGATCAGGTGTTTGTGTGTCAGGGTGATACAAATCCAAATCGAACAAATCGCTTGCCAAAAATTCAGGTTCAGGCAGCCCTGAACATTCATCGTCTTCGGTAAATCGAGCAATATTCAAAGCGGCAGAAACGGTTTGCTGTAAAGCCTGTGGCGATAAATCGGCGGTTGAAGCATAGCCTTTTTTCTTGCCCACAAAAACCGCCACTTCCACGCCCGTATCACGGCGATACGCTACTTTTTCGGTTTCCTGCATACGCACAGCCACTTCCAAACCTGTGGATTCATACACATCAACCGCCGCACCGTCTGCACCGCCTTGTTTGGCGTAACGCAACGCATCTTCGGCAAACTGAAATAAATCTTGTTGAGAACAAACAAACATTTTTTTAATAAAACTCTTGGCAAAATGGTTAATAAGGGTTAAAATCGCATTTCTTTTCGGAAGCGTGGCAGAGCGGTTTAATGCAGCGGTCTTGAAAACCGTCGTGGGTTAGTAGCCCACCGTGAGTTCGAATCTCACCGC
>JAFWTP010000153.1 GCA_017518845.1 Neisseriaceae bacterium | reverse complement strand
GGCGTTTGGCTTTTGGTCGATGTTGGTGTTCTTGGTTATCCTAACGGTCGGCTTCGTCTATGAATGGAAAAAAGGTGCGTTGGAATGGGAATAGACGGCTTATTAAAAGAAGGCTTTATCACCACACAAGCGGATAAAGTCTTAAATTATGTCCGCACGGGGTCTTTGTGGCCTGTAACCTTTGGCTTGGCGTGCTGTGCGGTGGAAATGATGCACGCTGGTGCTTCGCGATACGATTTAGACCGCTTTGGTATTATTTTCCGTCCATCGCCCCGTCAATCGGATTTGATGATTGTGGCAGGTACGCTGTGTAATAAAATGGCTCCTGCTCTGCGTCGTGTGTATGAGCAAATGTCTGAACCGCGTTGGGTTTTGTCTATGGGTTCTTGTGCGAATGGCGGCGGTTATTATCATTATTCTTACTCGGTGGTGCGTGGCTGTGATCGGGTTGTGCCTGTTGATGTGTATGTGCCAGGCTGTCCGCCCACAGCAGAAGCATTGTTGTATGGACTGTTGCAGTTGCAACAAAAAATCCGCCGTGAATATACGATTGCGAGGAAATAATTTATGTTGTTAAGTAAATTACAATCCGAGTTAGAAATTCGGGCAGCCGCTTTATACGATAATTTAATCAATGAATACGGACAAATCACGCTTGAATGTTCGGTGGAAAATTATCTGCCTTTAATGAAATTGCTCCGTGATCAAATGGGCTTTGAGCAACTGATTGACTTATGCGGTGTGGATTATTCTTCGTATCAAAATAAACCACGCAGTGAAAAACGCTTTGCGGTGGTAAGTCAGTTGTTGTCTATTCGCAATAATTGCCGCGTGCGTGTGCGTGTATTTGCTCCTGATGTTGAACCATTCGTTGTGCCGAGTGTGGTGGAAATTTACAATGCCGCCGACTGGTATGAACGAGAAGCGTTTGATTTATTAGGCATTACTTTTGCAAATCACCCTGATTTACGCCGTATCCTGACCGATTACAATTTTGTGGGCAATGCCTTGCGAAAAGATTTCCCTGTGTCAGGCTATATGGAAATGCGTTATTCTGAAACCGAAAAACGCGTGATTTATCAACCTGTAACCATTGAGCCGCGTGAAAACACTCCGCGTTTAGTCAGAGAGGAGCATTACGGTGGCTGAAACGAAAAGTAGAAATTACACCGTCAATTTTGGACCACAACACCCAGCCGCACACGGTGTATTGCGTATGATTTTGGAGTTGGAGGGCGAAACCATCGTCCGTGCCGACCCGCATATTGGTTTATTGCATCGTGGCACAGAAAAATTAGCGGAAACGCGTACATTCTTGCAAGCCTTGCCCTATATGGATCGCTTGGACTATGTGTCAATGATGTGTAATGAACACGCCTATTGTATGGCGGTGGAAAAATTAACGGGCACAGAGGTGCCTATTCGAGCCCAGTATATCCGTGTGATGTTTGCGGAAATTACCCGTATTCTCAATCACTTAATGGGTATTGGTTCGCATGCTTTGGATATTGGGGCAATGACCGTCTTCCTGTATGCTTTCAGGGAGCGTGAAGATTTAATGGACATTTACGAAGCCGTATCGGGAGCGCGTATGCACGCCGCATACTTCCGACCAGGTGGCGTATATCGTGATTTGCCTGACTTTATGCCCAAATATGAGCCAAGCAAATATCGTCCAGCCAAAGTATTAAAACAACTCAATGCCAACCGTGAAGGCACGATGTTAGACTTCATTGAAGACTTTACACGCCGCTTTCCTGCTTGCGTTGATGAGTATGAAAACCTGCTCACTGAAAACCGTATTTGGAAACAACGCACAGTGGGCATTGGCGTGGTAAGCCCTGAACGCGCTTTACAAAAAGGCTTTACTGGCCCGATGTTGCGTGGTTCGGGTATTGAGTGGGATGTGCGTAAAAATCAACCGTATGAAGTGTATGATCAGTTGGATTTTGACATTCCAGTCGGCGTGAATGGCGACTGCTACGACCGTTACTTATGCCGCATTAACGAAATGCGTCAATCAAATCGCATTATCAAACAATGTGTGGATTGGTTGCGTGCTAATCCTGGCGAAGTGATGTCGGACAATCACAAAGTTGCACCGCCCAAACGGCACGCAATGAAAACAAATATGGAAGAGTTGATTCACCACTTCAAACTGTTCAGTGAGGGTATGCATGTGCCAGAGGGTGAAATTTATGTCGACACAGAACACCCCAAAGGTGAATTTGGCATTTATATGATTTAAGACGGTGCAAACAAACCGTATCGCCTGAAAATTCGTGCGCCAGGTTTTGCACACTTGCAAGGTATGGACGAAATGGCAAAAGGGCATATGTTAGCCGATGTGGTTGCCATTATCGGCACGATGGACATTGTATTTGGGGAGGTAGATAGATAATGTTATCTGCTCAATCATTACAACAAATTGATTACGAATTAAGCAAATATCCAGCCGATCAACGCCGCAGTGCCATTATGAGTGCCTTGCGTATTGCCCAAGTGGAAAAAGGCTGGTTGTCGCCTGAACTGATTGAATTTGTGTCAAATTATATTGGCATTGCCCCTGCGGCAGCGTTGGAAGTGGCAACTTTCTATAATATGTACAACTTGAAACCCGTGGGCAAGTACAAATTAAGCGTATGCACGAATTTGCCTTGTGCTTTGGGCGGCGGCGTGAATACGGCTGAATACTTAAAAAATAAACTTGGCATTGATTATGGCGAAACCACGCCTGACGGCAAATTTACATTAGAAGTTACCGAATGTCAGGGAGCCTGTGGCGATGCACCTGTGATGCTGATTAACAATCACAAAATGTGCAGTCGTATGACCCCTGATGCAATCGACAAAAAATTGGCGGAGTTAAACTGATATGGCGATTTATCATTCAACCATTATTTTTAACGGCGTCAATACCCAAGATGAAAATTGCTGGCATATTGACGAGTACCGTAATCGTGGCGGCTATCAAGCGTTAGAAAAAATCATTGGCGGACAAGTGTCGCAAGACGATGTGATTGCTGAAATGAAAGCGTCTGGCTTGCGTGGTCGTGGCGGTGCAGGTTTCCCCACAGGCTTAAAATGGAGTTTTATGCCGCGTGCTTTGACTGGTGCAAAATATGTGGTGTGCAACACCGATGAGGGCGAACCAGGTACATTCAAAGACCGTGATATTTTGCGTTTTAATCCCCATGCCTTGATTGAGGGTATGATTTTGGCAGGTTACGCTATGGGGGCAACCGCAGGTTATAACTATATTCACGGTGAAATTTTTACCGAATATCAACAATTTGAAGCCGCCATTGAAGAAGCCCGAGCCGCAGGATTTTTAGGCAAAAACATTTTGGGCAGTGGCTTTGATTTTGAAGTGTATGCACATCACGGTTATGGTGCGTATGTATGTGGTGAAGAAACTGCCTTGTTAGAATCGCTCGAAGGCAAAAAAGGGCAACCGCGTTTCAAACCGCCGTTTCCAGCGTCTTTTGGTTTGTATGGCAGACCGACAACCATTAACAACACCGAAACTTTATCGAGTGTGCCGTTTATTTTGCGAGACGGTGCAGACAAATTTGCGTCCATTGGTACAGAAAACGCCAAAGGCAGTAAAATTTTCTCCATTTCAGGACATGTGGCACGCCCTGGTAACTACGAAATGCCATTAGGCACGCCTTTCAGGGTGCTTTTGGAAATGGCAGGCGGTATGCGTGAGGGTTCAACACTCAAAGCCGTTATTCCTGGTGGTGCGTCTGCCCCAGTGTTGCCTGCGGACATTATTATGGACTTGCCTATGGATTATGATTCGCTGTCCAAAGCAGGTTCAATGTTGGGTTCTGCCGCCGTGATTGTGATGGACGAGGGCGTGAGTATGGTGCGTGCATTAGAACGCCTGTCTTACTTCTTCCACGAAGAATCCTGCGGACAATGCACGCCGTGCCGTGAGGGAACAGGCTGGCTGTATCGCATTGTTCATCGCATTGCCGAAGGACGAGGCAAAAAAGAAGATTTAGATTTGTTGCAATCGATTTGCGGCAATATGTCAGGTCGCACCGTGTGTGCTTTGGCGGACGCTGCCGTATTCCCAGTGCGTGGTTTCACCAAGCACTTCTTGCACGAATTTGAAGAATGTATTGAGAAACAGCAACCGCCGCAACATCGTTGGTTCTGATAAGTGAAGATTAAGATTAGGAACACGACCTATGTTACAAGTAGAAATTGACGGCAAATCGGTTGAAGTAGAGCAAGGCACGAATATTATCGAAGCCGCTCACAAAACAGGTACTTACATTCCGCATTTTTGCTATCACAAAAAACTGTCGATAGCGGCGAACTGTCGTATGTGTTTGGTGGAAGTAGAAAAAGCCCCCAAACCACAGCCTGCCTGTGCAACGCCTGTTACAGACGGAATGAAAGTGAAAACCAACTCCGAATTAGCCAAAAAAGCACAAAAAGGGGTTTTAGAGTTTCTGCTCATCAATCACCCATTGGACTGTCCGATTTGCGATTGGGGCGGTGAATGCCAATTGCAAGATTTGGTGATGGGCTACGGACAAGGCAACAGCCGTTATACCGAAGAAAAACACACCGTGCCAGCCAAAGATATGGGACCACTCAT
>JAFWTP010000010.1 GCA_017518845.1 Neisseriaceae bacterium | reverse complement strand
GAATTAAAAATGAATATTTGGCGTAAATTATCCATTAAACAAAAATTTTTGACGGTATTTATTATTCAAAATATTAGTATTGCTTTATCTCTTTGGGTTTTAGATGTTGATTTTGGAATTATATTACTTTTTTTTATTGCATTTTGTTTTTATCAAATAAGTGACGAAGTTCCTAAAAAAATATTTTTTATTTTTAATATATGTATTCTCCTGCTTTTGTTACCTGATAATTGTTTTAATTTAATGCAAAATTTTAATATAGATTACAATAAATTAAAACATTATTCAGGAGAAAATGTTTATTCAGAACATACTGCTGGTAAATCTTCTCCTTCTTTTCATCTTGTATTAAAAAATAATGAACAAGAATTAGGTTTTAGATGTTCTCAATTAAATTATTATGATGATTGCAATAGAGAAATATCTCAATATTTTGGTTATGTCTCTGAAAATTATTATGGTAACAACATTTCTGTTAAATATACAGAAATTTCTCATATTAGAATGATGTTTGTTGTGCCATTTATTAGCAAAGAGAAAGTTATTTATGAAATAAAGCATAACGATAAAATTATTTATGGTTATGATTATTTCATCAATAAGTTTTCTCAACAAAGAAAAAATTTATTGATTTTTGTTGTTTATGTAATATTAAACAGCGTGGTTTTCTGTTTCTTTTACCATTGGATACAGAAAGATTTTTTGAAACATTCTCAATAATGGGAGATTAAATTATGGCAACAGGAAATGGTGTCCCTATAACGGAACTGCAAACTGCACGCCATAACCCATTTTGTGTGTGAAAGAAGAAATTAGTTTTCAGGCAGCCTGAACACATAAAAAAATCCGCAATTATTTCAAGTGAATACCCTTTTCAGGCTGCCTGAAAAGGGTTTTTATGCTTTTGTGCAAAGGCAATACAGGTTAAAATCTACCTTTTGAAAATCGTACAACAACAGGAGTGCCAAAAATGAGTGTTTTTCTTACCGTTTCTTTGAACAAATCCGCTGCCACTGCGTATCCTGCTTATGCTGTGGCACGGGCGTGCAAACGCTTGGGTCGTGTTGTGGGCTGTTTGATGTTTGCTGCCGAACGCAAATCTGCCGAACGCATTTTTCGTGAAGCACAGGAAAAATTCAATACTGCCTTGCCGCCTTTAATGCCCTTAACTTCTGTGGAAGATTTTTTTATTCAGGGCGATGATTTTATTGATGAAATCTACGCTCGCTATAAACTCCTTGCCGATTGCGATACGGTTGTGGTTGAAGGTTTAACGCCGTCTAACAAACGCCCATTTTTGTTTGCGAAAAACTGCGAGATTGCCAAAGAATTAAACGCCCAAGTGATTTTGGTGATTGACGCGTCCGAACATGAACCCGAAGATGTGGTTCTGCACTTAAAAACAGGGGCAAATGAATTTGCCGATGTGGGTGTGGCTGGTTTTGTTTTGGTTCGCGACCAAGCAGACGCGGATATTTTTGTTAAGAAAATCCGTGAGTTAATGGGTGAAAATGCCATACCGTGTTTAGGCACTATGCCGAATGATAAAGACGGCGACTGGAACAGTTTATTTGCGGACGCTTTGCGTGATTGCGTGGATAAGGCAGAAACCAGCCGTGTGTCGCCTGCGGCGTTTCGCAGCAATATGATGGAGCAAGCGATTACTGCCAACAAACGCATTGTTCTGCCCGAAGGTGCCGAGCCACGCACGGTTGCCGCTGCGGTGATTTGTCAAAACAAAGGCATTGCTCGCTGTGTGCTTTTGGCAGATAAAAAAGAAGTACAGCAAGTTGCTGAACAGATGAATTTAACGCTGCCTGAAAGCCTTGAAATTATTAACCCTGCGGAAATTGCACAAAATTATGTTGCACCTTTGGTTGAAATGCGAAAAGCCAAAGGCATGACAGAAGAAAAAGCCCGTGAAGCCTTAACCGACAGCGTTTTTGTTGGCACGATGATGATGGCATTAGACGAAGTTGATGGCTTGGTGTCAGGTGCGGTGCATACCACAGCGAACACCATTCGCCCCGCTTTGCAAGTCATCAAAACCGCTCCTGACGCGTCTTTGGTGTCCAGCGTCTTCTTTATGTTGATGCCTGACCAAGTTTTAGTCTATGGCGATTGTGCGGTTAATCCCAAACCGACTGCGGCAGAGTTAGCCGATATTGCCATACAATCTGCCGATTCCGCCAAAGCCTTTGGCATTGAGCCGCGTGTGGCAATGATTTCTTATTCCACAGGCAATTCAGGCACAGGCGAAGATGTGGAAAAAGTGATTGAAGCCACAAAACTCGCCCGCGAAAAACGCCCTGATTTGTTGATTGACGGACCTTTGCAATATGACGCGGCAAGCGTGCCAAGTGTCGGCAAACAAAAAGCCCCAGAAAGCAAAGTTGCAGGGCAAGCTACTGTGTTTATCTTCCCCGATTTGAACACAGGTAACTGCACCTATAAAGCGGTACAACGCAGTGCAAATGTATTGAGCGTGGGTCCTATGTTGCAAGGCTTAAATAAACCTGTGAATGACTTATCACGCGGTGCATTAGTGGGCGACATTGTTTATACCATTGCCTTAACTGCCATTCAGGCAGAACAATTTAAAAACCGCCATGTGCAAGGTTCAAAAGGCGTTCAGGCTGCCTGAACAGGTTTTTAAGTAGAGAAAAAAACACGCTTTTTATGGCGTGTTTTTATTTTGTAAAAAATCATTTTCAGGCTGCCTGAAAATTTTTAGCGGACTGGGTTTTTTGAAAAAAATGACTGAATTTTTAATTTGATAACTGACGAGATTTTGTTTTTTTAAATTTCTCACCAAGACACGGAGAACACGGAGAATATGAAAAAATATTAAATAATATAATCACTTAACCTTAATCTCCGTGTTCTCCGTGTCTCCGTGAGAATAAAAAAACAAAATAACATAAGTACTTAACTTTATGCTCCGTGCTCTCCGTGTCTCCGTGAGAAATAAAAAAACAAAATATACCTTT
>JAFWTP010000009.1 GCA_017518845.1 Neisseriaceae bacterium | reverse complement strand
GTACCGATGAGTGCCAAGTTACCGATTAACAGCGTAATCCAAGTGATCGGCATATATTTTTTCAGGTTGCCCATATGACGCATATCTTGGTCGTGGTGCATGCCGATAATCACCGAACCTGCTGCCAAGAACAATAAGGCTTTGAAAAAGGCGTGGGTCATCACATGGAAAACGGCAACCGAATAAGCGGAAACGCCCAAAGCCATAGTCATATAACCTAATTGCGATAAGGTTGAGTAAGCAATCACGCGTTTAATATCGTGTTGTACCATACCCAAGAAGCCCATAAACAAGGCGGTAATCGCACCGATAATCAGCACAAAATTCAGAGCCACATCAGACATTTCATACAATGGCGACATTCTTGACACCATAAAAATACCTGCGGTAACCATAGTGGCGGCGTGGATTAAAGCGGAAATCGGCGTTGGACCTTCCATAGAATCAGGCAGCCATACATGCAATGGGAATTGTGCAGATTTACCCATTGCACCGACAAATAATAGAATACACACCACAGTCATTAAAGACCAGTCGTGTCCTGCAAAAATGCTAATCGTGGCGTTTTTGAGTGCTGGGGCGTTCGCAAACACATCGGAATAATTGAGCGAGCCGCCAAAGTAGGCAGAAATTAAACCGATACCCAAAATAAAACCGAAGTCGCCGACACGATTGACCAAAAACGCTTTTAAGTTAGCAAAAATCGCTGTGGGGCGTTTGAACCAAAAGCCGATTAACAGATAAGACACCAAGCCAACCGCTTCCCAACCGAAAAACAGTTGCACGAAGTTGTTGCTCATAATCAACATTAACATCGAGAATGTGAATAATGAGATATACGAGAAAAAGCGTTGATAGCCCTTATCTTCCGCCATATAGCCAATGGTATAAATATGTACCATAAGCGATACAGAAGTTACCACAACCATCATCATGGCGGTTAAGCCGTCAATCAAAAAGCCCACTGGGAAGTCCAAGCCGCCCATAGTAAGCCATGTGTAAATATTTTGGTCGAATGTTTGCCGCGTGCCTGTGGCAAAGCCATACAACACATATAAAGACAACACGGCAGAAATGCCCACGCCCAAAATGGTTGCGGTGTGTGCGCCTACGCGTCCGATGATTTTTCCAGCCAAACCTGCTAATAGCGAACCTGCTAATGGGGCTAACGCAATCAGTAAATATAATTGTGCTTCACTCATTTTTACCCCCTTAACCTTTCAGGCTGCCTAAATCACGCACATCAATGCTCTTACGATTACGGAAGATTAACACCATAATCGACAAGCCGATTGCGGACTCTGCGGCGGCAACGGTGAGAATAAAGAATACAAACACCTGCCCTGCCACATCGTTTAAAAATTGCGAAAAGGCGATGAAGTTGAAATTAACCGCTAACAGCATTAACTCAATCGACATCAGTAAAATCAGCGTATTCTTGCGGTTCATAAAAATGCCCATAGCGGAAATGCCAAATAATATGGACGATAAAACCAAGTAGTGTGTAATGGAGAGCGTCATCATTTTTGTGCTTCCTCTTGTTCTTCTGCCACAGGTTCGGGTTCTTTTTCCACAACCGCTTGCATTTTAACCAAACGCATACGGTCGCGTGGATTCACCGCAATTTGATCGGCAGGGGCAATGTATTTCGGCTTAACAGTTTGGCGTTGAACCAAAGCAATGGCAGCAACCATACCCAAGACTAACAATACAGCGGCAAGTTCAAACGCTAATAAGTAGTCAGTATATAAAACCTGTCCTAATGCTTTGACACTGCTGTAATCGGCTGGCAACTCTTGCAACTGACCAAATGAAGCCAAGTTTGTTTGCGGGCTGATTAAAACCAAAATCAGCACCACAGCCATTAACAAGCCAACAACGAGCGACACAGGCAAGTGTCGCCAAAAACCCGCTCGCATGGCTTCGATATCCACATTCAACATCATCACCACGAATAGGAACAGCACCATCACTGCCCCCACATAAACTAATACCAACACAATGCCTAAAAATTCGGCTTGCATCAACACCCAAGTGCAGGCAGAAGTCCAGAATGTCAAAACCAACCACAGTGCAGCATGCACAGGGTGCTTGGCGGTTACGACTTTTAATCCTGAAAATAGGATAATTGCCGCAAAGGTGTAAAACAGAATAACTTGCAACATTATTTATCCCAACCTTTCTCACCACGATACGGTGCGTCAGCGGCTTTGCAGGCGTTAATGTCGTCTTTGTATTTGTCGCCGATGGCTAATAATAGCGGTTTGGTGAAATACAAATCTCCGCGTTTTTCGCCGTGATATTCAAACACACGGGTTTCCACAATCGCATCAACGGGGCAGGCTTCTTCGCAGAAACCGCAGAAAATGCACTTGGTTAAGTCAATGTCGTAACGAGCAGGACGGCGGCTACCGTCTTCTCGCTCTTCGACTTCAATCGAAATGGCCATAGCAGGACAAACGGCTTCGCACAGTTTGCACGCAACGCACCGTTCCACGCCGTTTTCATCGCGTCTATGGGCATGTAATCCACGAAAACGCACCGATTGTGGCGTTTTTTCTTCGGGATACATCAGGGTAATCTTACGCGAGAAGAAATGCCGAAAGGTAATCGACAAGCCTTGTCGCAGTTCTGATAGTAAAAAGGTTTTTGCAAGTTTCATAGCGTTCTCGAAAGTTGCTGTGTTCTTTAATTTCAGGCTGCCTGAAAATGCTTTCTGGCAGACTATTTAATCCTATTTATAGGCTGCCTGAAAATATATTGAATAATATGTTTCAGGCTGCCTGAAAGTTTTTTTAAACCCAGATATTCCAAGGGGTTTTCATCCATGCCATAACAATGATGAGATACACCAGTGTTACAGGGATAAACACTTTCCAGCCTAATCGCATAATTTGGTCGTAGCGATAACGCGGGAATGTGGCACGCAACCATAAATAGAAGAATAAGATTGCACCCATTTTTAGGAACATCCACAAGGCAGAGCCTTTGCCGATAAAGCCCCAAGATTCTGGGAATGGCGATAACCAGCCGCCCAAGAATAATAAGGATAACAAGGCAGAGAAAATAATCATATTGATGTATTCTGCCAAGAAGAATAAGGCAAACGCAAAACCTGAATATTCAATGTGAAAACCCGCTACGATTTCGGATTCGCCTTCTGCCACATCGAATGGCGCACGGTTGGTTTCTGCCACACCGCAGACTAAATAGACAATAAACAAGGGCAATAACGGCAACCAGTTCCACGATAAAACCGAACCGCCCATTTTGTCTGTTGCTTGTGCGGCCACAATGTCTTGGAAGTTCAGGCTGCCTGAAACCATTACGGCGGCAACCAAACAAAAGCCCATGGCGATTTCATACGAAATCATTTGTGCGGACGAACGCATCGCACCCAAGAATGCGTATTTGGAGTTGGAAGCCCAACCTGCCAAAATCACGCCATACACGCCAACAGATGATAAAGCCAAAACATACAGCAAACCTGCGTTTAAGTTGGTCATCACCCATTCACGGCTCATCGGCAAGGTTACCCAAATCGCCAAAGACGGGGCTAATACCATAGCAGGTGCAACCATTAACAGCATTTTGTTGGATTTGGTCGGCACGATGATTTCTTTCACCAACAATTTGACCACATCAAGATAAGGTTGCAATAAGCCGTAAGGACCATTCACATTTGGACCAACACGCAACTGCATATAGCCGATGACTTTGCGTTCAAAATAAGTTAAATACGGCACAACGACCAAAATAATCGGCACTAATATGAGAATGATTTTGACGATAATCGAAACGACTATGCCTATTTCATTGCCGAGCAAACTTTGAAACCATGCGTCCATTATTCACCCCACTTTAATTCGATTGTATTCATCATTGCCCCTAAACGGTAATTCAATGCGTGTGTGGGCAAATAAACCACGCCGTCTGCCATATTGTCATCAATGTCGATGGTTACCACAACAGCGTCTCCGCCATTTGCTTGACTGGCAGCAACGGTGTTACCGACACCTAATCCCAAGCGTTCGGCAGTGCGACTGTTAATCACGGCTTTGGGTTCGGCTGCCCAAACGGTGTGTTGCAAGGATTTGGCATGACGCACAATGTTGTCGGTGTCGTATAAACCCACACCGCCAACACGCCATAAGTTGTTGATATTCGCATCTTTCAGGCTGCCTGAAACATTATCGGCGTTAAACGATACCAAATTGTCTAAATGGCGTTCAAAACCACTGGCAGGTGTTGCCGCTTTCAAAACTTCGGGCGATGAGTTGTAATCAAATCCTGCTAAATGTAAGCGATTGCCTAATACACGCAATACTTTCCACATCGGTCTTG
>JAFWTP010000152.1 GCA_017518845.1 Neisseriaceae bacterium | reverse complement strand
GGTGCGTCATCGGGTTTTGGGCGTGATTGTGCTTTAAAACTCTTGCAAATGGGCGGATACAAAGTGTATGTTTCATCGCGTAGAGCCGAGTTAATGCAGGATTTAGCCCAAATGGGGGCGTGTGTTTTGCCGCTTGATGTGTGCGATGACACCAGCGTCAATGCCGCTTGCCAAACCATTTTGGAGCAAGAAAACCGCATAGACGCATTGTTGGCAAACGCAGGTTTGGGCGTGTATGGCACGGTTGAGAGCATTGATATGGCGGATATTCACTATCAATTTGATGTGAATGTGTTTGGCGTGGCTCGTTGTCTGAAAGCGGTTTTGCCGAAAATGAGAGAACAAAAATCAGGCAGAATTGTGATTACCGAATCGCTTGCCGCCCACGCGTCCTGTATCGGCATAGGCTGGTATGCCGCTTCCAAACACGCTCTCAAAGGTATGCACACCGCACTGCGGCAGGAATTACACGGCACAGGCGTAAAAGTAATTGCCATAGAACCAGGACGGGTGAAAACCGATTTTTGGAAAAATTCAGGCAAAAATATTCCAAATAATATTAAAGATTATCAACAAGTTACCGATAATTTTATTGCCCATATGGATAAACCGACTTACTGGCAAACGCCGACAACTGATAGCACGGTTAAGGCGATGATTGACGCTTTAACCGCCGATAAACCGAAAACAGTCTATCGCACCACGCATGACGCAAAATTATTTCCGCTGTTGATGAAATTTATGCCAAACTGGTTATACGATAAAATTGTATTATCACAGTTAGGCGTGAAATAGTTTTCAGGCTGCCTGAAACAACCATTCTTTATGCTGTTGAAAAATTTGTTCTAACGGCAGTGTCCAGCCGCCGTGTTTGCCGTTTGGCACGCAAATACAGCGAGATTTGCCGAGTAGATTTTGCGTAAAGTCGTGGGTGCTAATCACTTCATCTTGTTCGCCGATAATGACAAGTATTTGATTTTTATCTACTTTTGATATATCAGCAAACAATCGCAAGTAATCGAATAACAGCGTATTTTGGCTTTCTTCAATTTGTGGCAACAGCAAAAACGGCAATAAGCAAGGGTTAATCAAAACCGTTTTGGCGTGGTGTTTAATACTTAACAACGCCGCATAAAACCCGCCCAAACTGGTACCCACAATCGCTTGACAATTATGTTTTTGCCATAAGTTATTCAAAAACAACAAAATTTCATCAGGCGACTGTTTGTCGTAATCCATTTGCGGCGAAATTATTTCCGCCCCCAAAGGCAACAGTGCATGATAGGCACTGTTGTCCGAACTGCCACGATAACCGTGAATATTGAGTATTTTCATAGAGTTAGATTGATAAATTGAATTTTTGCGGTGGTTGGATTATAGCATCTATCTCGTCATTGCAAGCCGACAGACAGGCGTTAGCGATTTATCGCTTACGCCTGTGTCGTTGCGAGAGTGCGTAGCACTCGTGGCAACCTCAAGCACGGCGTGGCAATCGCCAAAAATTATTTTTAACGAGTGAAACGAAGTTAAAAATAATTTTTGGGTAGCGTAAGTCAATGCAACGGCAACGCAAAACACCTTTCAGGCAGCCTGAAACGCCATACAAAAACCATTTCTGTCATTACGAGCCAGCAGTGTGTTGTTAGCAATTTATCGCTTACAACCACGCTGTTGCGAGATT
>JAFWTP010000151.1 GCA_017518845.1 Neisseriaceae bacterium | reverse complement strand
TCGTTACTCATTTTTTTAAACTCCTATTAAAAATTAAACAGAATTATCATCTTGTATCTTATAATATTTTTCAATAAAACAACTCATCGCACTCATTAAATCATTCACATACTCATCGTGGTAACTTTGATACGGATTTTTTAACATTTTTTCGTAATCATCTATTAAATCATCAATTATCCCTTTGATAGCATACAAATGCTCGGTAAATTCTTTGTTCTCTTTCATTTTCTAAATACTCCATTCAATACCAAATTCTTGGCTGCCGTAAGCTTGAATTTTGTTTTGGTAATCGGTCATTTCTGCCGTGTTTAGTGTTGTTGTGCTAATCGGCGTTTTCAACACTTCGCCGTTGGGCAATACGGTTTCGTTGTATCCCAAAAAGTGTGCTTTTAGATATTCGTGCCAAATATCAGGGCTAAACTGCTGCCCATTGACCCACGCATTAGCCGCTAATTCACCATACAATGCCCATAATCGTTTATTCTGCTCAATCGTGCGGCGTGATTTCTTCAATGCCACAATGATTTGCAAATCGCCTTGTAACAGCCATTTTTCGCTGTTTTTGTATAGCAACTTAAACACCGCTCTACGATTTTCAGGTGTGATAAATCTAACGACTGGGGTCATTTTTTTTCACCTTTTTAATCTTGGTTATTTTGTCGTTTTTAGCGTAAATCAAAAACTTTTCTTTTCCTGTTTTTATGCTATTAACAGAAATAATTTGTTTTGTTTTATAGTCAAAATTGCCGTTAATATCTACATATCTCGGCGTGTATTTATCACTGCAACACAATATGCAGTAAAGGTGATGAAAGTCAAAAATGCCCTTTGCGTTTTCTTTTTTACCCACAATCACCTGAAAAACGCCGTAATAATGCACTTGCAAAATGCAGTAATCAGTTTTCTTTAATGCTTTTTGCAATGCTTTAACTTTTTCATCTGCCGAAATTGTAAAGCAGTAATAACCACGCTTTGTGTCTTCAATTTCTTTAATAATTTCATCAATAAAAAAACTCATTTTTTTACCCTTTCCCTGCGTAAATTCAGGCGTTTTTGAAACAATCTAATTTTTACAGGCAACCTGACAATAGTTTTCAAATTATCGCCGTAAAGCGTTTCATATTCGTTTATTTCAAATCGTACTGGTTCAATTCTCATCTTAATTTTTCTCCGCAAAATGGGCAGTAGTGAATTTCAAAAATCAAAAACCCACATTCTTTTTCTTCTTCTTTTAAATCAATTAAAAGGGTGTGGTATTTGTCAAAATCAGCACCGCCAACCATATAACGCTTATTGACGCTAATTTCGGCAGAAATATTAGGGTCTTTACCCTTGATTTCGCCGTAATTTTTATAGTCGTCAAAATTGTTGAAATCAACAGTTTTTTTACATTCGCACATTTTTAATCTCCTGAATTACATACAAACCCTGCCACTTAACACTTGAATTGTCGCATTTTTGCATCTAAAAATATCTTTTTTATGCGTGTATAAATTAGCATATCTGCGATACGCTAATAACTCGCTATTCGCTTTAATAAAAAACATATAATTAAATGTTTTTGCCTTGTGCCACAAAATAGTGGTATTAAATTCAGGTGCTAAACAATAAGCAAAAAATTGTTGCTCCTTATGTTCATCAGTCAAATAAATGTTTTGAATTTCTGTGAATAAATTTTTATCCACAATCCATTGCAAATATCGTTTAATTTCTCTATCACGATACGAAATGGATTTATACGATTTTGTCATCAGCGTATATAATCGCTTACTCATATTTTCGTGTGAAAAATCTTTTGCTATTTGGCAATGCAAACAATTACACAAATTACTCATTTTCTTTTTTCCTTAAACAATATTTGCCGTTATAAAAAACCGCAAAATCTTCAATAATCAAATCACGCAATATTGCGTCTAATTGCCTGATTTTGGCATTGTGTGAATGCGTTATTGTGTCTATATTCAAAAATGTGCATATTTCATCAAATGAAACTCGCTTATTTTTTTGAATAAAATCCTTAACCTTGCTTTTCATCGCCTGCTTTCAAACAATCATCACGGCGTTTTTGACTGCGAAGCCACACGCCACGACAACCGCTATTTGCTTTGCTACAATCGTTTTTGCCCACAAACTTATATTTCAGGTAGTTTTCGCACGCCTGAATATAATCGCCGTCTAAATACGCTTGGCGAATGCTCGACTTTTTCCACGCTCCAACACCGTATTGATAGTTGAAGTCAAGGATAATGTCGAACTCGGACTGATATAACGCCACATATTCACCGTTAGGCTTTTTCAGGCTATCAACCACTTGTTTGCCCACTTCATCATAATAGGCTCGCAATTCAGCGTATGCTTGTTCTTTGGTGATTGTGTCGCCTAACTTCACCTTTTGCCCTGCCTTTTCGCCTGTGCGATACTGTGTTGTGCCTATGCCGATTGTGGCAACTTTGCCGCTGTCGTTATAGGCTGTGGTTTTTAGTCCTTCCGATTGTTGCGTCATCGACACCAACGCCGCACTGCCGATTGTTAAACCAGTGGCAACTATTCTGCCGATTGATATTTTGCGACTGTCGCCGTTGATTTCATCGGCTTTTAATATCTTGCCGTTAATGTGTTCCACTTTGTCAAAATCAATGGTAATTGAATGGTCTTTCAGGCTGCCTGAATTGTCTTTTTTGGTGAAAAGCACCTGTAAAATTTTTAAGATAATATTCATTCTTCTTCCTTATCTAACCCTAACCACTCACCACGACAATAATCATCTGCGGTTATTTCATCTTGCCGACTTCTTGCCACTGAAATATATTCATTGTCGATACATTCTTTAATCCATTTTTCCACAGCGTCTATTGTTATTTCAGGGACAACTTCTTTCACTTTTTCTGTTGTTTGATACAATAAATCGCCGTATTCTATCCAGTTGTCATTGTTGGATAAAACTTCGCAACATTTATCAAAAATAATATTGTCAAGTTCGTATTTATCCATTTTTACCCCCAAAATTCGCTAAAATCACTACACGCCCTTTCATTTGGACGAATTTCAATTTCAAAATGATTGCAAACCCAAATAACATAACGCTCTAATCCAAATCGGCGTTCTATAAGCCGCTGTCGGCAATACTTACATTGATTGCAATTCTTATTTTTCATTCTATTATCCATTTTATTGCTCGCATTCTTTCAAAAGTCTTTAATTTTCTTTTCTTGGCTTTCGTGCCAGTCCATAATTTTTTCGATATATTTCAGTGTATCCTTTCGCTCGCATTCAGATTTTGAATTTGTATTAAAGACTTGAATTCGATACCTTGTTTTTGTTAATTTAATAATTAAAAACGCTGTATTGATTGGTGTTTTCTTTTTACCGTCAATAATTAAATTACGATTTAAGCGAATTAAATCTTTATTTACAAATAACCGTAAAAAGGTGTCAATGATTTTGTCTTTCAGGCTTAATTTGCCTAAATATTTTTGTTTTCCCATTTTTTAACCCTTTTTAATTATTTCCAAAATATTGATTAACGCCACAATAAACGCAATCACTAATAACGCAATTAAAAACTTAACCATTTGTTAAATCTCCGTAATTCTGATTTTATAAACAAACAGCATTAACTTGCGTTTGATAATGTAATCCTTTGTGCGTGTGGCAGGGCTTTTCACATCTTCAACCACAAACATGCCGTTTTTATCGGCGTAGGTAAAATCGGCAATGTATTTCACCGCTCGCTCAATGGTTTTACCGTCTTTGTCTTTTTGGGCAGGAATTAACTCAAACGGCACCTGCGTTTTTAGGTCGCGAATTTCGCCTATCCGTTGCAAGATTTTCAACTCGTCAAATCTTCTTTTTTCTTTTTTACTATCAAAGCCATACACTTTTTTATTGTGGTATTTCATCGCTCTGTAATCCTTGATTTGTGGTTAAAGCCGTCTAATTTCTTCATAGATTGCGTTAAATTTTTAATCTATATTCAAGATAGGTTTCCTTGTTTTTCTCAATCTGTGATGAAATTAGCCCTGTTTTCGGTGGTTTTTGTCTGTTTGTTTCCCGTGCGGTTTGAACGAAATCAGATAAAAACCGTCTTTCGCATTTATGCCTAAACTGTGCGGCGGTTGGTCTATGCCTAATTTGTGAAACAAAAACTTAACTTGCTCCACAATAATCTCCTGTGCATTGCGGATTAAAGCGTTTTCGTCTGCTTGTTCGTGGCTCATCTCAAATCGCCTTTGTGTTCAGTTTTTCTTTCATCATCGCCAAAGTTTTCGCACCCTTTGCGGATAATTGCCACGGTTCATCACCTTTGTTCGGTAACATTGCTTGACTTTCAGCCGCCGCAATTAAGCCCGATACGGTTGTAATTACGCCGTTGCCGTCATAGTCTAACTGTGGCAGTAAAGGCTGAACTTCTGACCGCAGCAATCTGCCGTCTTCAATCGCTTGCAAAATGGTCTTTTCTCGCTCTTCAAGGTCTGTGCCAAGCCTGAATGCGTATTCAACTGTGCCATTAAAACCCCTTGATACTCGCTCATAGGCTGCCTTAAACGCCATTCTGCCACCCGTCTTATCGCCCGAATTAACTAACTCGTAAATGCCCCCGTTCGTGCTCTCTAACGCTTGCCACGCTAATTGCGGTAACACAAAAGTCTTGCGTTCATCGGTGCAGTAATCGTAAATTTGACCCCATAACTCATCGGCAGTAGGTAATGTCTTATTTGACGGTAGGCGGTCTATAATGTCTTTCAACGCTAAACACCCTTTGACTTCAATACAGCACTTGTTTAACGCTGCCTGAATGTCGTGAAAGTTGTAGCCACTCAGTATTTCTACCATTGCAATAACGGCTCTATCACTCAATTCGCTACCGATGATTTCTACAACGGTTGAAATTTTTTCTGCAATTTGTTTTTTCTGTCCTGAATTAAGCGGCATTTTGTTGCTCCTGCTCCTGTTTTTCCTTGTTGTCAAAATATTCACTCAATCGCTGCCTTTGCGATACAGACGATTGCTGTTTTTCAATTTGCTGTGCGTCTTTCGCTGTGGTTTGTTGCCCACGATAAAAATCTCGGGCAATAGCCTGTGCGTCCGATAATAAGGTGCCTATGTCGTGCCCCTTGCGGATATACCAAGCGTTGTTGTGAAACACATAGAAATACGCAATCTTCGGTGCGTCTTCGCCTACCAGTTCAACAAAGGCTTTAACTTGACTATTCACCTTTTTGTTCCGTAACGGCCTAATGCTGTATCGCTCAATATAGGCTTGCTCGTAATGCTGCCAAGTGCTTGCCCTTAATGTGGCTTGTTTGTCCAAAACATCAGATTTTGGCTGTTGTGCTTTTTGTTCAACAGGCTGTAAGGCAAAGTTGTCGCTCTCAATCACTTCATCTTGGGCTTGTTTGTGTTTGGTAATCAGTGAGTGGTTTTCCATTTGTCGATTAACAAACGCTTGCTCTTGGTTTTCACTGGGCAAAATTTCATCAGGAACAATCGCCGATGAAACAGACGAAACGCAAGGCGATTTTTCGCCGTGCGTACATATTTCTTCGTCAGAAGAAATATGCTTATCAGAAAATACAGTAGGAGAAGTTACAGTAGGATATACGGTAGTACATAACATTTCGGAATTTTCCGAAATCTGATTTTGTAATTTTCCGATTTCCATTTCGGAATTTTCCGAAATCTGATTTTGTAATTTTCCGATTTCCATTTCGGAATTTTCCGAAATCTGATTTTGTAATTTTCCGATTTCCATTTCGGAATTTTCCGAAATGGATTTAGGAATTTTACGAAATGCAGAAAAGTCTTTGTTTTCTAAACATTTTATAAATTCATCGGTCAGAGAAAAAAACCTTGTCCGATTGAACGAATTTTTGCTAAAAAAATCAACTAAAATAATGTTGTTGTTTTTTAGTTTTTTTATGCCGTATTCGATTTTGTCTTTGGTGAAATATGGGAAAATTTCCTGTAATGCGGAATTTGAAGCCGAACACCAAACACGATTATTATGTATGCAATCGTTGTTTGCGTGGTTTCGTTTTATCCAGTATAAAAACTGGTCAAGAATAACAGCGGCGTGAATACCGAGTAATTTTGCAATTTCAACATTAAAGTGGTGGTTTTCGAGCATTTTTATCCCCAAATTTGCTTCCAGTCGTTAGGACGCAGGTCTTGTAGTGTTACTTCGCCATTTGTAAATTCAACAATTTTTTTACAATACTTAATCGGAACAGGTCTAATATTCTTTTTAATCATATAGATATGTGAATATTTAACGCCTAATACCTGTGCTAATTCTGCGGTTTTTTTATTTTTATCTAACCATTCTCTAAGATTCATAACAAATCTCCATACAATGTTATATATATTATAACATTGTATTAAACAATGTCAAATATTTTTATAACTTTGTTTTTGTTTAACAATGTTAATCTTTCAGATATAATTAGACTTTTGGAGTAGGTAATGAACAGAGTAGAAATCGTTAGAAAATTGATTGATGAACGCTTTGGCGGTAATCAGTCTGCTTTCGCTCGGGCGATTGGTAAAACGCCTACGCATATTTATCAATGGCTAAACGGTATCAGAAATATCGGCGATGGGACAGCAAGGCAGATTGAAAAGGCTCTTGGTTTGCCTAATGATTATCTGTTTAATCCAAGTGAAAAAATAGAATTGATTAAAAAGCCAAAAATAAAATTACAACAAGAACCACAAATTCTGTGTGATATGTTTGGTGTTCCAGATGAATGTGTCAAAAATCATATTCCGCCGCAATCGCCCATTGCTGTTACCGAAGAATATGACTATACGCACACGCATTTAATGATTGCACGCTATGAAGTGAATTTATCAGCAGGAAACGGCACGGCACAATGGATTGAACAAAAAAATAAAGACCCTTTAATTTTTCGGCAATCGTGGTTTGATAAGCACCATTTTAGCCCAAACGATTTACGAGCAATGACGGTTAAGGGCGACAGTATGACCCCTGTTTTAGAAAACGGCGATACAGTGATTATTGATATTAGCGATACAGAAATTATAGACGGTGAAATTTACGCAGTGGCATTCAAAGAAAAATTATATATCAAGGAATTAAGACACACAGAAAACGGCATTTCAATGATAAGTAAAAACAGTGATTATGAAGTAATGCATATTAACGAAAAAGACGCACACCGCTTTTTTGTGTTAGGGCGTAAAGTGTGGCGTGGCGGTTAGGTTTTATAAATGTTAATTGAAGATTTTATTGAATTTACAAAGGAGAGTGTCAATGCTGTGATTAAAGCAAGTATTGATATAATAAATTTTACTATTAAAAAACCTTATATTGCTATACCTATAATAATTTTATGTATTATTTTTCCTAAAATACCTTTATTTATTATTGTTATGTTTATATGTATTTTTGCGTGGATAATATGCATATACTTATTTTTTGGCTTTATTGTACTATTACTGTATATAATCTATTTCCCTTTTTATCTTTACGATAATCATAAATATAACAAGCAATATGATAAACAAAATAATAACAATCAACTGAAACATCAAATTATCGATAATTCAAAACAAGATATACAATATCAACAAACAGAACAAATCATTGATAAACAAACTATCGATGACCATTTTAACGCTATTTATAACATTCACCCTGACGCAGACGAAATTGCTAAAAGTGAAGAATTGCAACAATGGATTAACTTGTTCCCTGAATATGATAGGGTAAATGTGCAAAACATTATTAAACAAGGCACAGCAGAAGAAGTAATTCAAATGCTGAATAGTTTTAAAAAATGGAAAAATAATAAGAAAAACAGGTTAAATATATCATTCATAAAAGCGACATTAGAAGAAATTGAAGAACATAATCGTTATTTAGATACGATGATTAGTGGCGATGGAGAATTGTGTATTTTTCGTGATGATACAGCACAATCTGAACAACTAACAGAAGAAGAATTACAAGAAGAATTACAACAGAAATTAGACGAACATTTATACTGCCTGCCTGATAATGTATCAATCGGCAGAGCCTATGAGCGGTATATCGGTTATCTTTATGAGCAAGATAACTGGCAAGTTCTGTTTAATGGTTGTATTATGGGTGTTGATGATAATGGCATTGATTTAATCTGTCAAAAAGATAATGAAATACATATTATCCAAGCAAAAAACTGGGCAAATAAAATATACAATAAAACAGTTCATCAATTATATGGTTCTATGGCTGATTATAAATTAAGTGAAAATCATCAAGACAAACATATTTCAGGTGTTATTTTTACAACAAATGGTGCAGATTATAGGGCAATACAAACAGCAAAACGATTAAATATTGAAATTAGAATTATTAAATTAGATAAAACATATCCATTGATTAAATGTAAAAAAGACGATAACACTTATTATCTACCACCTGAAATAGAATACAATCCGATTAACCAGTATTACGATAATTTAAGTATTATTATTTCACAAGGTGATATGTATTGTAAAACAATACAACAAGCCAAACAGTTAGGCTTTACGCAACTGTTTTAGTTTTTCAGGCTGCCTGAATTTTTAACGACCGTCCCAACCCTCGTTTAATTTTTCCATTTTTTTAATCCTTTTTGCTATCAAGTCCTTTAACTATACACTAATCCTGCAAGTTCCGCAATTTTTGGGTACGCTATTTTCCTTTGTTTTCAGTGTATCACAAGCGTTTTGTTTCCGCAATTTTAGCGAATATGTGCGGTTTTGTGGTGTTTTTCTCCCTTTTTCTGCCGTTTTTTAACTCTCCTAATAAAAAATCTTTTTAAGAAAATCAATAGGTTGTAAAAATGTTTAATTTTTTTATAACTTTGTTATTGATAATGTTATAAAAATGTTTATAATTCAGTATAACAAAGTTATAAAACAAAACGGAGCGAAAAATGGCGAACTTACCGATGAAAGCGTTTTTTCAACAAGACGCTATTCAAATGCGGATTAAAGAATTAGCAGGAAAAAACGCTGGCGTTTTTACCACAGCGGTTTTACAACTGACTAATGGCAATCCTTTACTGCAACAGTCCGAGCCGATGAGTATTTTTAATGCGGCTTGTATGGCATTAACGCTTAATCTGCCGATTAACGCTAATTTGGGCTTTGCTTATCTTGTGCCATATAAACACTATGAACGAGAAACCAAAGAAAGCAAGGTTTTGTGCCAGTTTCAATTAGGCTACAAAGGCTTTATTCAATTAGCACAAAGAAGTGGGCAGTTTGTGAAATTAGACGCATTGCCTGTTTATGCCAAGCAACTGATTAAACAAGACCCTATAAATGGCTTTGTTATTGATTGGAGCGTGGAACATACGCCTAATGAAAAACCTATTGGCTATTACGCTTTTTTCAAATTGACGAATGGTTTTTTTGCAGAACTGTATATGACACTTGCCGAAGTGGAACAACACGGTAAGCGATACAGTCAATCTTTCCAACGCAATAAAGGCGTGTGGGTGGATAACTTTGACGCTATGGCACGCAAAACCGTATTGAAATTATTGCTTTCACGGCAAGCACCTTTGTCTATTGAAATGCAAACAGCGGTACAAGCCGATCAGGCGATTATCAACAGCATAGACGGCGATTATCGTTATGTGGATAACGAAACAGACACCGAAAAACAAGCGGTTGAATTAACGCAGGGCGTGGATAGTCCAGAGCGTGAAGAAATTATTGTGAATGCCGAAGAAATTGCCAAAACAGGCAATTTGGATAACTTGAAAGAGTATCTCACCAAAGAACGCCGCCGTATTTTAGGCAAAAATGAAGCACACCGCTTGGCAGTATTCTGTTCTGCTATTGCCAAGTTACGCCCATTGCCAACCGAAGAAATTGGTAGCAATGCCGTCCAAATGTCGGATAAATGCAAAACCGATATTGAAAAAATGGCAGTGGCAGACGCTGTGGATTGTGTGCTGAACGAACGCACAGGGCAGCCTGTTGCCGCCGATGAAACCGAGCAACAAACCGATGATGAACCTTGTCCGTTTTAAGGAGTGGCAAAATGATTAGCGACAACTTACGCCTTTTAGCCGACTTTTTAGACCGTGAAATTAACGGAGACGGCTTTGTTCAGGCAGGTGTTGATATAAACGAAAAAATGAAACAACTCAACCAAGTGCAAGACTTTGTTAATTCTGTTGATTTTTTCTATGAAATGAAAGCACTCATTTCGTTTAATTATCAACTAATTAACTTTGCACAAGCAGAAAAAGCAAGACTGGCAACAATGGGAGCATAAAAATGACACGCGAAGAGTTAATCGAAATGTTAGAAATTCATTTCACAGACGCAAGCGACAGGTGGGCGGAACATTGCCAAAATGAAGACTATGACCATTGGGACAGAAGAGCGTTATTGGTGGATTTTTCAGGCAGCCTGAAACGCAATCCTGCGTTTATGCAAGCGGTTGAGAAATTAAGCGATATTTTCAATAAGGCAGTGAATAACTTTATCGACAACGATATTATCGCCCAAAGAGAACGGGAATGCGATAAGCGAATGTTTGCCGCTTTAACCGCTAATTTTCAGCGACAAGCATTATAAGGGGTTGAATATGGACAAATTAGAAGCCTACGCCGATGAATTAGACACGGCAGAAGTTGAGCAACGCACCGATGAATGGCAACAAGTCCGTTGTGGCAAGATTACCGCCAGCCGTATGGGTGCAGTAATGAATGTGCTTAAAAACGGCACGGCAGGGGCTGAACGGCGTAAATATACCGCTGAATTAGTCTGCGAACGATTAACAGGTAATCCGACACCGCATTATGAAAACGCCGCTATGCAACACGGCACAGAGTTAGAACCGATTGCAAGAGACGCATATTGGTTAGAAACAGGGAACGAAGTAGAAGAAGTCGGTTTTATCGAACACCCAAGCATACCAAATTGCGGAGCAAGCCCTGACGGACTTATAGGCGATGACGGCTTGATTGAAATCAAAGCCCCTGAAACCTACACCCACATAGAAACCCTGCGAACAGGCGAAATTAAGCAAGACTACATTTACCAAATGCAGTGGCAAATGGAGTGCTGTTCTCGTAAATGGTGCGATTTTGTCAGTTTTGATAACAGGCTGCCTGAAAAATTGCAGATTTTCATCAAAAGAGTTTATCGAGATGACGCACTGATTGATGAAATGAAAAACCAAGTTTGGGCGGTAAATGCCGCAGTTGATACGGCTTTGCGTGATTTAGAAAAAGTCGCAGAAAAACAAGGCGGTATTGCAGATTTTAGAAATTAAAGGCTTATGGCAGGTTGGCGGTTGTATTGTTAAAAAACCTTTGCCTTTCGCTTTGTTAAAAGCCGCTAATCTGCCACCCACTTTTTGAACAGGAGTAATGAAATGGAAAACACAGAAAACAAAACAGAATTAACGACTTACGGCGACAATGCTATGAGCGGCGATTTATTTCGTATTTTCGGTAAGAATATTGTTAGCGTAAGCAGTGCTTTATTTGTTGATGAAAATAAAGTTAAAGCACTAATTGATAATATCGCTGATATTGCGAAAGAGCAGGAAAAAGCGGTTGATTTAGATAATCCCAAAGAGTTAAAAAAACTATCAAAAATTAGCCGTGAAGTGGCAAGTTTGAAAGTGAAAATTGACGATTTTGGCAAGTCATTGGTTGAAGACGCTAAAAAGCAAATCAAAGTTGTTGATAATAATCGTAAATTAGTGCGTGATAATTTAGACGCTTTGCGAGATAAAATCAGGCAGCCTTTAACCGACTTTGAAAACGCAGAAAAAGCACGCATTCAGGCGAAAGATAACGCTGTTCGCTTATGTAGCAAACACAAAGAATTTTTAACGCCAAGTGCCGATGAATTAAAAGGCTTTTTATCAGAAGTGGAGCAACTTAATCCTGCTGATTTTGGCGAATTTGCCGAACAAATTACGGTTGAACGCCAAACGGCGATTGACGCTTTAAAAATGCGTATTGAAAAACAGGAAGAAATAGACCGCCAAGCCGAAGAAAACGCACGCTTAAAAGCCGAAGCCGAAAAAGCACGCATTGAGCAAGAAAAACAAGCATACGCCGAAGAGCAAGCACGAAAAGCGGTAGAAATGGAACGGCAAAGAAAAGAACAAGAAGAACGCCAAAAAGCCGAAGAACAAGCACGCATTCAGGCAGAAGAAGAACGCCGAAAAGCGAACATTGAACACCGCAAAACGATTAACAACAAAATCGTGGCGGATTTAATGACGCATTGCGGTGTGAATGAAGAAACGGCAAAAAACATTGTAACGCATATTGTTAAAGGCAATATTGCTAATGTTTGCGTCAATTATTGATTTTCAGGCAGCCTAATGGAGTAAAAAATGGAAATAACACCAAAATTTGAGTTGATAGAAGGCTCTTTTGACACGAAAGACAGCAAAATGCTATGTGTCGTAAGCGATAAGTACGGGGAAATTGCGTTGAGTATTCAACCACAAGGCTGTGGTTGGAATTTCCCGATTGCTCAAATTAAATTATACAGCAGCGGTTTGCGTAAAGACTTCTATGCAACCAAAGAAGACGCTCGCAAATTAGGCGAAGAAATTGCTCGCCGCTGGAATAATTGTAGTGATAAGGAGTAAGAAAATGCTTATCAAACAATTTTCGTTTTGGTGTCTTGTTTTAGATGAAGTTCTTTCATCAATCGACATAGAAGAAAAGTTTGCATTTAAGCCGATTGCGGAGAATACAACGCAATCTACAAGTGGTGGATTTGTTCCATTTCTTCAAAATGACGGCACATACCGTTATATTTTGGAAAATAAGGATTGTATCTGCCTTGCTTACAAGATTGAGAAAAAGGTGATTACTACGCAGATTATCGAGAATGAATATAGAAAATATCTTGATAAATGCGAAGAAGAGCGAGCGTTGCAGGTGTTAGATAAAGACAGTTTTATTGAACATTTGTATAAAAAAGCATTAGCCAAAAGCGACATTTACAAAATCGTGTTTTTGCCGTCAATCAATATAGTGTTAATTGACGCTGTGGGTTCAGTTGCTGATGAAATTAAAAGTCAGTTATTGCGATGCTTTAATTTGAAGAAATTGCGAACAGCGTCATTTAATCACGGCAGGCAGTATGTATTTAAGAATTTAATCGAGAAAGGCTATTCAGGCAAGTTCGCTCTTAACGAAGAATGCGAAATTAAAGGCGAAGAAAAAAGAAAAATAAAAATATCATCTGCAAATCTATTTGGTGAGCATATCAGTAGTTTTATTAACTACTCTGATGAAATTAAGCAAATAGGCTTAATTTGGGATAACACAATAGAGTTTGTTATCAATGACAATATGGAGATTAAAAAACTCAACGAGTTATGCTCACTGGCAGATGATAGCGAAATCACGCCGACAAGTTTATTTTTATCTGAAATTCGTGCATTAAAAAATTTCTTAATTGAAGTGTTTCGTTTATTTGGCGGTTTGCAGGGGGATTTATTCGATAATGAATGAAGAAATGCAAAGGCTTTTAGATAAACCTTTTGGCGTATGGTTGAAAACCGTCTTGGCAAAATATAAAAAAGACAAAACGCCGTGTAATTGTTATTCGTTTCAATTTGAAGTTGAAAACGAAGGCTTGGAAATTGAAGTTGATTTTAGTATCAATGAAAAAAAGGAGCGATTGAATGATTAACCAAGTGATTTTAGTAGGGCGTTTGGGCAAAGACCCTGAAACTCGGTATATGACAAATAACGAACCCGTTTGCAACTTTTCTGTTGCCACAAGCGAAAAGTGGAAAGACAAGGACGGCAATGCACAGGAAAAAACCGAATGGCACAATATTGTGGTGTATCGCAAGTTAGCCGAAATTTGTCAAGAATACCTAAAAAAAGGGGCTTTGGTTTATTTACACGGCAAAATTGTGAGCCGTAAATACACGGGCAAGGACGGCGTAGAACGCATTGCATACGATATTGTGTGCGATGATATGAAAATGTTAGGCAGCAAAAATGAAAACGGGGCGATGAGCGGTTATTCATCTTTCCCTGATAACGCTAACAAAGAACCTCCTAAACCGCCAACAGGCAATAGCCCGCCCCAAACAGCACCAGCAGGCGATGATGATTTAGGCGAAGACGATATTCCGTTTTAGAGTGAAAAAATGTGAATATACAGTTTTAATAATCGTAAAAAGATAAAGGAAAGCGAAAAATGTTTTTGGAAACAACAGCAATATTTGACACATTAAATGGCTATTTTTCACATTGTGGCATCAGTTCAATTAAATATTACGATAATTTATTTTATGTGTTATCGCAAAATAGATTTTGTTCTCACTGCGGTTGTGAGCATACTTGGTTTATTTCGAGAGAAGAAGCAAAAGCCGAACTTAAACATATTATTCTAAATACGCCTATATTAAAACTGCGTGTTGATGAATTTTTGGTAAAAGGTATAGATTTTGAATACGATGATTTTCTTGAAAAATATCTTGAAAATAGAGAGTTACCGAGAAAAATTATTGTTGAACAAGCAGGTTATAAATTAGTTAAACACGACGGTTTTGTCGAATTGATTTATGAAATTGCAAATGATTTTAATGTTATCGGAAAACGATTAACTTTTTCCGATACTTTAAATAAAGGTAGTTAATAATGGACGCAACAACAGCAACAACATTTTTAAATAAGTCAGAAATCGAAACCTTAACAGGTTTCAAAGTGCCGCTTCGGCAAATTGCTCAATTAAAAAAACAGGGCATTCCGTTTTTTACGGATAGATACAATCGCCCTGTCGTTGTGCGTGAAAATTTATTCGGTATCGGCAAAAAAATAGAACAGCCTAAAAATACCCCAAAATGGCAACCGTCTGTATTAAAGAGCGTGAAAAATGGGTAGAAAAGCAACGGTTAATATTAACCTGCCGCCGAATTTGCGTAAGCGTGTTCGCCGTAGCCGTGTGTATTACTACTACGACACAGGCGGCAAACCACGCCGCGAAATTCCACTCGGTAGCGATTATATTAACGCTATTCGTGAATGGTCAAAGTTAGAACGAGAAAGGCTGCCTGAAAATGCACAAGTTACCTTTACAACAGTTGCGATGCGTTACGAAAGGGAAGTAATCCCATACAAAGCAATCGCCACACAAAAAGGTAATATCAGACAGTTGCGAAACCTTTTAACCTTTTTCGATAATGGTAATCCTGCTCCATTAGAAGAAATTGTATCAGACCACATTAAACAATACTACGAATGGCGTAAAAACGCTCCGATTGTGGCAAATAAAGAAATCGCTTTGTTCTCACACATTTGGACAAAAGCAATAGAATGGGGATATACCGAAAAAATAAACCCAGCCCGTGCTATACCCAAAAATAAAGAAACACCAAGAGAATATTATATCGAAGACCATATTTTTAATATACTAAAAAGTTTTGCTGATAACGAATTAAAAGACGCAATGGAATTATCCTACCTAACAGGACAACGCCCTGCGGATATTCTGAAAATGCACAAAAACCATATATATGACGGCATTCTGCATATTACACAAAATAAAACAAAAGTAAAATTGCGTTTCAAAATTACAGGAAATTTAAAAAAATTGATTAACAAATTAGTGAAAAATACAAATGGGTTTTTAATACACAAAAATAATAATCCGATACCGATAAAAACACTCGAAGCACATTTTGCCAAAGCACGCAAAAACGCAATAATGGCATACCCCGAATTAGCCGATGAAATCTTAATGTGTCAATTCAGGGATATTCGAGCAAAATCAGGAACGGATAAATACTTAAAATACGGCAGAGAACAAGCACAAGAACATTTAGGACATACAACACAAGCAATGACAAAACGATATATCCGAAAGGGTAAAATTATCGAACCGTTATAAGTCCGATGACAACTTTTGCGGAACGCTCGCTAAAATTGCGGAAATAAAAAATAAAATTGAAAGGAAAATTGCCTTTTATAATAAAGAGTTATTGTAGATTTGATTGTTTAGTAGAGTAGTCTTATAGAGTACTCTATAAGCAAAGACTGGGGGACAAAAAAAACGCCCTGCGGCGTGGATGTTTGGCGTGAGAACCTCCTGCAAAACCCAACCTGAAACAAAATGATGAACACTCCGTAGGGTCGT
>JAFWTP010000150.1 GCA_017518845.1 Neisseriaceae bacterium | reverse complement strand
TAATTCTTTAAATGCTTTTTCTTCGTCTTTTAAAATGTCTTTAGTTAATTTTTGAAATCCGTCAGTTTGTTTTTCTGAAATACCTGATATTAATTTTTTCGGTGTTCCTTTCGTCTTCGTTTTCAAGTGTGCGAATATCAAACCACAAAATTATGTTTACCGTTGTCGAAATCTGCAAAGGATTCCCCCGTGTTAGTTCAACGCGCTGCGGCTCATCACAATTAAAAAAAACAAAGTTCTTCAAATCTGAATCCGGCAAAAGTGGGTAATATTCATTTGCCCCCTTGTAAAAAGTTGGAATAAAAACTTTACGTCCGTTGACCTCTTTAACGGTCCTTTCACATCGTCCGAAAATGTTTTCATACTGCAATTTTTCTGCAATATAATTTTGTATTTCGGCGATTGTTTTGTCTATTAAATAAGGGTTTTGTCTCGTATAAACTTTGCTCATTGTAATATCATTTTTTTTGCAATTTCTAACACTTCGGGAGCGACATATTCAGTAATTAATTCTGTCAAATTTTCATCTGTCAGACCGAAAATATCGCCTTTCTGGTCTCCGTATTTTTTAACCAGTTTTTTTGTTTTCCAATCCGTCGAATCAATAGAAAAATTTTCACGTGAAACACGGACGAAAAAAGCCGAATGGAAGTCGCCGGTGTCGCGTAAGGTTACGCGGTTAAACGGTTGCCCCTTCATTTTTTTTATTTCGACCGTTTTGTCGGTGTACGGTCTATACGAAGAAATTGAAACTCCGAGCGCGTTAACGCCTTTTTCAAAAAGTTGGTTTTCGGCGTTCATATCAACGATAACGCTTTCATTCTCTTTTATAACTTCCTGAAAGATTTTTCCCTCTGTCAAATCAGAATTAAAACGTTTTACCCGCTCCAAAAGTGTAGAAATCATAATTAAACAGTTTTATATTTTACTCCTCCGTTGTGGCACGTTAGGCAAATACGGTCAATATTGTTTGTGTCTAAACTCAAAGCCTTGTAAATCGTGTCAAGTTCAGACTTCAATCCAGTTTCCCTCCCGTTTGTATTGCCGTCAATTTCAAACATTATATCCATCGTTGAAACATTACTTTGAAAACGGTTAACGCGGACATCGGGATTGAGTGCCGCTATTTTCAAAACGTTGTACGCCATAGTTTTTTGTAAAGCCGTCGCGAACATTCCGCGCTGCATACAAATAAAATCCGTCAAATCACAGCCGACCGAAATTTCCAAATTTAGACCGTAATTCAGGGTGTTTGTGTAGACGGGCGGAACGTCCCATAATTCAGGATATTGTGCAAAGGTTTGCGGAGCGTAATTCTGACACGGTGAAACCTGCAAAAATTGTGTTATTAATTTGTAGTTTTCTAAATTTCCCTTATTGCACGTCCCGCACGGCTCACGGCTCCAATCGCGGTAAAAATTAATTGCGTACATACCGGACGGGAGGTCGTTTTGATTGTAACACAAATACCACGCGCCGCCGCTGTTGGTGTTCAAATTGTCTTCGGCGGTTATCATGTTAGGCAAATAACAATCCTTTAAGTCGAACCATTGAAACGTGCCGCGCTGGTTGTCAAAATTCAAATCGTAGGTGTAAATTGGGTCAGTCTGCGAAGAATGAAAAATGTAAATCTTAATTACACCCGTGCCGCCCGTGAATTGCAACCCGATTCGTTCAATCTTAGTAGTTACGCCCAAAGACCGCAAAGGGACAATTTCAAAACCAACCAATTTGCCGTTATTGCCGATTGTATCCTTTAACCGTCCCGCACCGTCAAAAAACGTTAATCTTTCAATCAAATTTTTTGTTCCACGTGAAACAAGTTTTTCCGTAATAAAGCGGTTAACGGTGTCTGCTATTGCCTTGTCCGTCAACGTCTGCAAATAGTCTTCCAGAAAATTAAACGGCTGCCAAGTTTCGGCGGAATAATCGGCGGTGTAATCCCCGTTAAAATCTACATCGGGGGACGTGTTTACATTGTCAGCCGCTGCCGTCCATGCGTAACCATTAAATCTTACTTTGTCGCCTTTCAGGTAGTTTTTTGTTTCGTCCCATTCCGAATATTTTAAAATGTAATTTTCGGGCATTGTCGATTTTATGTTTTGCAAAGTGCAAAGTGGGTGTCCGCCCTGAAAGTAAAGTCCGCTTTCGGATTCAGTCAAATCTTCGCTTATATGCAAATCGGGCGTAATACCTTGCTCCCAACCGACAACGTTTTTCAACTGTTTTTGTATTTCTTTAATGCGTATCATATTTTTGTATAATAAAAAGAGCGCGTAAAAAATACGCGCTCAAAGCAACATTCGAGTAAATTAAATTATATCAATCAAAACAAAGAACGAAGTTTTTTTTAATTACGCTGCAACTTCAACTTTCAAAATCGGGTTTGCAACCGTTGCGGTGCTGCTGTTGTATGCGACAACAAACGCCGCGTCAAGCGAAAATCCGAAATATTCCTTTACAGCGCAAGTCAAATCGTCCGTTGCTGCTCCGGCAATAGCGGACTGGTCGCCAACCGCAGTGTAGTAATGACAGCCAACAGGAACGCCACCCAAAAACGGGATCTGAACCTTACTCCATTCGTGGTCGCCGCTCTTCGTACCGCGTACCGTCTCACGGTCGTATCTCGTAAACAATGCAACGTTGCCGTCTTCTACTGCATAGAAAGTTGCACGTTGTCCAGTGCCGTTTGCAATGTTACCCGTGAAATGCAAAGTTTTATCCTGATATGTCAAGGTTTTGTTTGCCTCGTTGTAAGTAGAATATTGCGCTAAACGGTTGATAATTGATTCCGTGCCGTAATTGCCGATAACGTGAATACCGCCGAAATAATCGTTTGACCCCATCATTGCGTTAAGGTCTCCGATGGCGTTGTCCCAATCTGTATTCGCTACACTCAAAACGCCAGACGCAAAAGTGTGATTAAGTGCTTCGTTCAATACCAACGTTTTGTTTGCGTCCAACGCGGTAACGGCTGCTATGTCCAACGCGTTTGCCAAGGCACGGGCGATTTTTTCCATTTTTCTTCGCCAATCGTGCTCGTAAGAAATTTCGTTGTTCATATACGCCGCAGGAACCATCGTAAAACCAGTAGCGTAAGTTACGAATGTAACGGTGTAAAGTGCAGAAGTGTTTTCGTCATCTGCAACCGTACAAGTGCGGGTGTTAGCAACTGTAACAGTCGAATCGTAATCAATAACGGGAATTTGTACGGTGTTGCCGATACTTGCCTCCGCTCTCGCAATCACGTCAGGACGGATAATCGAATTGCCTGCTTTTGTCTGTTCTGCAAAAAAGTTCAAAGCGCCATATTGACCGGGGCGAGTCATATTTTTATCGAACTCCGGATTTTCCATGCGCCAATTTTGCAATCTTGTTAAAACCAAACTCATAATTATTTTTTTTAGGAATTACACAAATAAAAGTGAGGATAAGTCTAACCGTTTGAAAAATCCAACGCACAAAGAAAAAAAACTTTTTTTTTACTACCAAATTTTTTTGGTGTTTCACGTGAAAAATTTTAATTTTGCACCGTACAGATAAGGAAAGCTCACACTTTTTTCTATCCACATTCAAAAAAAAGCCCGAGGATTGCAAAGCCGTTTACGTTAAAACTACCACCGTAAACGGCTTTCTTTATACATTTTCGTGAGTTCACGAATATCTTATTTTTGTTAATAACTCAAAATGTTTTTTATGTATGAATAGTTGTAAATGCAATTTTGTTATAGATAAATGTTAACTACTTGATTTTATTATGTAGTAGTTAATAACTCTTTATAATTTTAATTAGCGTTTTTTGCTAATATTACAATCAATTAACAAAATGTTATAATGATATTGAATTAATAAATGTTAAAATATGTCTTTCGGGGTGATGAGGTTAC
>JAFWTP010000149.1 GCA_017518845.1 Neisseriaceae bacterium | reverse complement strand
GGTTTATCCCAAGCGTCATCAGTTGGGCGTTTGGTTTTATCGGTTTTGTGAGTGCGATATTCTTTATCCACTTTTTGCAAATCATACGCAAATGCGGTTTTTTTATCTTTTTTATGCCATGCGTCAAAATCATCTTTCAGGCAGCCTGAAAAAGTCTTTTGATGAAAATCAGGCAATGCCTGTCAATCAGCGTTCAGGCAGCCTGAATAAAAAAATAAAACCCATTTCACATCAAAATGCGTTAAGCGAAATTGGGGCAGATTTCAACGCGAAAAAGAAATCGTCTGCTATGAAAGCCAAAAAAATGACGCTACGCCGTCCGAATAAGGAAATTTTGCACAAGTCGGAAAAGTTACGCGAAATTCGTAGCGAAATTGAAAAACCTGTGCGTTTGCAAAAAGCCTTGTCATCGGCTGGCTTGGGTTCGCGCCGTCATTGCGAAGAATTGATTGCGTCAGGCGTGGTGAAAATCAACGGCAAAATCGCTCAATTAGGCGACAGAGTTCTGCCCAAAGACGAAATCACCGTCAAAGACAAAGCCGTCAAACCTGTGTGGCAAGACCGCCTGCCCCGCATTATTTTATATTACAAACAAGAGGGCGAAATTGTTAGCCGAGACGACCCACAAGGCAGATTAAGCGTTTTCGACCGCTTGCCACAGGTTTCAGGCAGCCTGTGGGTGGCGATTGGGCGTTTGGACATTAACACCGCAGGCTTGCTGATTTTTACCACATCAGGCGAATTAGCCAACCGCTTTGCCCACCCATCGTTTGCGATTGACCGCGAATATCGCGTTAAAGTGAATGGCGAATTGACCGCACAACAAATCAAGCAACTGACCACAGACGGCATTATGTTGGAAGACGGTGTGGCGAAAGCCGCTCGCCTGATTGAATACGACAACGAAGGCAAAAATCGCCGTTACGATATTGTGGTGCAAGAGGGCAGAAACCGCGAAGTCCGCCGCATTTTTGAACACTTTGGCTTAACGGTTACTAAACTCACCCGCATTCGCTTTGGCGTAATCGGCATTCCGCCACGCTTAAAACGCGGACAGTTTTACGAACTTAACGAAGTGGAAACGGCGTTTGTGATGAAAGAAATGGGATTAGAAGTGCCAAAAATGAAACGCAAACGCAAATAAAAATGCGTATTTCACTTTTTGCTTATTGCCAATCGAAATGGTTATATAATAAATGCCTTATTGACAACGATTTTTGGACATAACACAATGGAAAAACTTGCTTTTTTACTTCCTGTTTTACTTACCGCTTGTGCAACTTCTTCGGACGGTCAAGGTGGCATTTCTAAAACCATTGTACAACCCTTATTGGAAAACGAATGCAAAGTACAATTAAACGATAGACAAGAGTGGAAACTGGTTTCCATGGTGCTGACTTCTGCCAAAAAAACCGAAATTGAACAAAAAATCTGCGGTTGTGTTAGTGAAGAAGCCACACAAAATATCACAGCGGAAAATACCATTGGTTTAGTCAATCCCAATACACGCACGCAAACAGCAGCCAAAATGGCAGCACAAAGTATTGGCGGTTGCGTTAAACGCTTTGTTAATCAACGCTAATTTCATCGTTCAGGCAGCCTGAAAATGAAACCCATTTTAACCGCCGAAAAAATGCGACAAGCCGAACAAGCCGCCGTCTTGCGTGGCGTTTCTTTATTGCAGTTAATGGAAAACGCAGGCAGAGGTGCGGCAAACGCTTTATTGCAAATCTGCCCACAAGCCAAACACGGCTTAAT
>JAFWTP010000148.1 GCA_017518845.1 Neisseriaceae bacterium | reverse complement strand
TATTGATTGTTATATCTTGACGAGCCAAAAATTTTTTTAACTCATCAATTTCTTCGGCAGTCAATTCAAAATCTTGTTGCGTATTCATTTGTTTTTTCCTTTATGAAAAGTTGAAAAATAAGCCTTTCAGGCAGCCTGAAAATTTGACAAGTTCGCTCTCCGTAGTTAGGAGATTGCCACGACTTAAACTTTGTTCAAGTCTCGCAATGACGATAAGAGCTTTCAGGCTGCCTGAAAAATTACATTGATTTTACTCATCTAAATCCAACACCGCAGAAGTATAGACATTTTGCACATCGTCTAAATCTTCCAAAGCGTCAATCAATTTTTGCATTTTCACCGCATCATCGCCTGACAATTCCGTTTCGTTTTGGGCTCGATACGAAACATCGCCGTCTTCGGCTTTGAAACCTGCGGCTTCTAACGCAGCTTTGACGGTTGGATAATCATTCGGTTCGGTAATCACTTCAAATGAACCGTCATCGTTGCTGATAACATCACTTGCCCCTGCGTTTAACGCCGCTTCCATTAACGAATCTTCATCGGTTTCAGGCGAAAACAGTAAATAACCTTGATGAACAAACTGATACGCCACACAACCGTCCGTGCCCAAATTGCCGCCGTGTTTGGTGAAAGCATGACGCACATCAGCCACCGTGCGGGTTTTGTTGTCGGTTAAACAATCCACCATTAACGCCGCACCGCCAATGCCATAGCCTTCGTAACGCAATTCCACATATTCCACGCCTTCCAAATTGCCCGTGCCTTTGTCAATGGCGCGTTGAATATTGTCTTTGGGCATATTCGCTTCGGACGCTTTTTCCAAAGCCAAACGCAAGCGTGGGTTAGCGTTTGGATCGCCGCCGCCCATTCTGGCGGCAATGGTAATTTCCTTAATCACACGCGTAAAAATCTTACCGCGTTTGGCGTCTTGACGGGCTTTTTTGTGCTGAATATTCGCCCATTTACTGTGTCCTGCCATAATATTGTTCCTACTAAAAAAATTTAAAACGAGCGATTTTAAACGATTTTTATCAATCAATACAATAGTTTCAGGCAGCCTGAAACTTTTGCAAAACTCAATCTAAAACAAAAAAAGCGTTCGTTATAGGGTGGGCATTCTTGCCCACCGAAAATCTGTGATTTAATAACAATTTGATTTATAAAAAAATTGTTTATTTTGCTCTTTTCCGTAAATGGTGGGCAGGAATGCCCACTCTACGGCTTATTGCTTATTTTTTCAATAGAAAATGAATTTTGTAGGGGCTTTTTCAGGTTGCCTGAAAACAAAAAACGCAAGTTTCAAACTTGCGTTTTTTCTATAAAATAACCGCTACTTAAATAAAAATCTGCCGATAGCAATCAAAACGCAGGCACCGAATACGGCAACCAAAATTTGAGCAACCCAACCGCCAGACGCACTGAAACCCAATAAATTCAACAAAAACGAACCAGCCACGCCGCCTAAAATACCCAAAATAATATTGCGGATTAAACCGCCTTTGCCGCCCATAATAAAGCCAGCCAACCAACCTGCCACAGCACCAATCAACAATGCCACAAGAAGAGCCGTAATATTCATCAGAAGTCCCTTTCTTCATCTGTTAAAAAACACATTATTATCGCTTAAAAAAATGATTTTAATCTTAATAAATACAATCATCTTAATTTAAAACAAATAAATAATACATATTGATAAGCATTCAGGCAGCCTGAAAAAAATTGAGTATAATCCACATTTCTTAAAAACTTTCAGGCAAGCACAAAAATGAAACAAAGTGTTTTAACTTCGCCCTATCTTGACCGCTTGATTGCGTTTGAAAAGCAAATTTTGGCTCATCAGCCGCAGATTGAAGCGTGGTTTCGAGCCAAGTGGCATCAGCATCGTCCGCCGTTTTATGGCTCGGTGGATATTCGCAATGCGGCGTATAAAATTTCGTCTGTGGATATGAATTTGTTTCCTGGTGGCTTTAATAATTTGAATCCGCAATTTTTGCAGTCGGAAATTATTGCCGCAACAGACGCGATGGAGCATGCTTGTGCGGACGCAAAATCGGTGCTGATTGTGCCTGAAAATCACACCCGCAATTTGTTTTATTTGCAAAATGTGTTTGCTTTGGCGGAAATTTTGCGGCAGGCGGGTTTTGAAGTGCGGTTAGGCACGCTTAATCCCGAAATCACCACGCCGACTGAATTAGCCACAGCAGATGAGGATCGATTGTTGTTAGAACCCTTGCAACGCAAAGGCAATCGTTTGACTTTGGCAGACGGTTTTAATCCGTGCGTTGTCTTATTAAACAATGACTTATCGGGTGGCGTGCCTGAAATTTTGCACAATCTTGAACAAAAAGTTCTGCCGCCACTGCACGCAGGCTGGACAACACGCCGCAAAACGCAGCATTTTGCCGCTTTTAATCGTGTGGCAGATGAATTTGCACGCCTTGTGGGCATTGACGCGTGGCAGATTAACCCCTATTTTGCCGCTTGTGGCGGTTTGAATTTTCACGAGCGAGCAGGTGAAGAGTGTTTGGCGGATAAGGTGTCGCAACTGTTGGCACAAATTCAGCAAAAATACAATGAATACAACATTCAAGACACGCCGTTTGTGATTGTTAAGGCAGACGCAGGCACTTATGGCATGGGGGTGATGAGCGTGAAATCGCCTGATGAAGTGTTGGGCTTAAACCGCAAAAACCGCAACAAAATGGCAACCGTTAAAGAGGGCTTGGCGGTTACCGAAGTGATTGTGCAAGAAGGGGTTTATACTTGCGAAACCGTAGGCGGTGCAGTGGCTGAACCTGTGGTATATATGATGGACAGATTCGTCTTGGGCGGCTTTTACCGCGTGCATGAGGGACGAAGTGCTTGCGAAAACTTAAATGCGTCAGGTATGCGGTTTATTCCATTGTCAGGAGAAATTCCGCAAACGGAAGATGAATTACTGCAACAATATCAACAAAATAGATGCTATGAACAATGGGACGCCGCCGCCATTCCACAACTCGCCGCCAACCCCGATTGCGTGTGCAACCGCTTTTATGTATATGGCGTGATTGCACGCCTGTCGCTTCTGGCGGCGGCTTTGGAGTTGGAAAATAATATTCAGGCTGCCTGAAAATCGCTATTCACAATGACGATAAAGGGCTGCCTGAAAACTTATCTTATGGTCAATTCATACCAAAAGCATACATTGTTGGCTCGCCTTGTTTGTTTTTGGTTTGAATTGACTGTATAAAAATTTGAATATTTTTTAATCCGCCCTATCGGGCGGTTGGTGGGCTGGGAAGCCCACCCTACACACAAAAAGGACACAAAAATGTTGCAATTTACTGTTTTACCCGTAACTCCCTTACGCCAAAATGCAACCCTAATTTGGGACGATGAAACGCTGGACGCGGTTTTAACCGATGTTGGCGGTGATGTCGATTATTTGCTGAATGAAGTGGCTAAACGCGGTTTAAAACTCACCGCCGTGTGGCTTACGCATGGGCATTTTGACCATATCGGCGGTGTGGCAGAATTGTTGAAAAAACAATCGCTTAAAGTGTATGGCTGTCATCGTGAAGACGCTTATTTATTCGCTATGCTGCCTGAAATAGCAAGCCGTTACGGTATGCGTGCCGAACAATTTTCGCCCACGCAATTTTTAGACGAAAACGACACTGTGCGTGTGGGCAATTATCAATTCAAAGTGCTGCATATACCTGGTCATACACCAGGTTCTGTGGTGTATTACTGCGAAACGGCAAATCTATTGATTGCAGGTGATGTGTTGTTTCGCGAATCAATCGGCAGAACCGATTTTCCGCGTGGCGACAGTGCTGCATTGTTGCACGGCATTACGCATAAATTGTTCAGGCTGCCTGAAAACACGCAAGTCATCACAGGGCACGGGGCATTAACCACAATCGGACACGAAAAACAGCACAACCCTTTTTTTTTAGACACCACATGGGTCAATCGATGTTAAGAGCGGTTTTATTCGACTTGGACGGCACGCTTGCCGACACCGCCCAAGATTTATGTAAGGCATTGAATATCATATTAAAAAAAGCAGGGTTGCCTGAACAATCGTTTGACGCATTCCGCCCGATTGCAGGAGACGGAGCAGGTGCGTTTGTGCGACAAGGTTTTGGCATAGACGATAATCACCCTGATTTTCAACGCTTGCAAGAAGAGTATCTAATGGAATATGACAAATGTTGTGATAATAATCCACAACTCTTTGATAACATTGACCGTTTAATTCGCGTTTTGGTGCAGAACAACATTCGCTGGGGCATTGTTACCAACAAGGGCAAACAATTTACACAAAGAGTGGTATCCAAATTAGGCTTTTCGTTTCCGCCCGAAATTGTGGTTTGTGGCGACACATTAAGCGTATCCAAACCGCACCCTAAACCCTTGCTGTATGCCGCTCAACAATTAGCAATAAACCCCCAAGAATGTGCTTATGTGGGCGATTCTTTGGGCGACATACAAGCCGCCAACGCCGCTGGAATGATAAGCATTCTCGCAAACTGGGGCTATTCCATGAACGACACCGCCCGCCGTAACGCAAACCATATCGCTGATACGCCGTATGAAGTGTTGCAGAAATTAGGTTTTACCCCTTTTCAGGCTGCCTGAAACTTAATTTTTATAAATTGACTACTGACTTATATCTATTCCTAATCGTTGTAGTGTATTTTTATTATGTAACAGGGTATTAGACAATGGATCGAATGATTGTGTTGATTTCTTTTGAGTCATTTTATTTTTTTTCGATTGATTGTTTTTTGCTAAATATGCAGGATAATCACATGCAGCAGCAAAACCGCCTTGACAAGACTTTTCATAAAGTTTTGTGGCTTGTGTTTGATTTTGTGCTACGCCTTTACCTTTTTCATAAAGAGCACCCAATGCTGCACAACCCCAAGCAACATCATTATTACAGGATATTTCAAACAATTTTGCGGATTGGGTGTAATCTTGTGGCACGCCTTTCCCTTGCCAATAGTGAATAGCCAAAAGAGCACAACTTAATGCAATGCCACCATCGCAAGATTTCTCAAATAATCTTGCGGATTGGTTGTAATTTTGTGGTACACCTTTTCCTTGTGTGTGCATTAAACCCAATCTGCCACAGGCATTAGCCGCTCCTTTATCGCATGCTTTATTCCATAAATTCGCTGCACGCCTATAATCATTGCGTTGATAAGCGTCAATGCCTTGTTTGAGATAATCCGTTCCATTGTATTCTACCGTTTGACAAGCGGATAAACAAATAACAGAAACAAATAATGTTAATATAAATTTAACCATTACATTTCTACCATATTGAATTTATTAAAAAATTAACTTTCAGGCAGCCTGAAAAATTATTTCAAAATTTCTACTGGTTTATATCAATTCCTAATCGTTGCAGTGTATTTTGATTATGTAGCATCATATCAGGCATCGGATTTTGGATTTGTGTTGATTGCTTTTTAGTCGCTTGCTTTTGTGTTGTTATATTTTTTTTCTTTGATTTATTTTTAGAAGAGTTTGCGTAATCGGATAAAAGAGCAAGATGATTGCACGCAGCAGTTAAACCGCCTTGACATGCTTGTTCAAACATTCTTATTGCCTGAACGAAATTTTTTTGAACGCCTGTTCCACGCGAATACATCATACCAAGCGTACTACAAGCGAGTGCAAAATCACCATTGCAAGATTTTTCAAGCAATGTTTTGGCTTGTGTATAATTTTGTGGTACGCCTGTGCCACGATAATACATATCCCCTAATAAGCCACAAAATAATGAAAAATTATCATCACATGATTTTTCAAGCAATGTTTTGGCTTGTGCATAATCTTGTGGCACACCTTTGCCGAATAAATATAAAGAACCAAGTATGCCACAAGAAATCGTAAAATTATCATCACAAGATTTTTTAAGCAATGTTGCGGCTTGTACAAGATCTTTCTGCACGCCAGTGCCTTGAAAATACATAACACCAAGCATACCGCAAGAAGTCGTAAAATTATCATTACAAGATTTTTCAAGCAATGTTGCAGCATAAGTATAATCTTGTTGTACTCCTTTGCCTTCTACATACATACTCCCCAACATACCGCACGCTTCCGCATTGTTATTATTGCACGCTTTATTAAAAAAATTCACTGCACGCTTATAATCATTGCGTTGATAAGCGTCAATGCCTTGTTTGAGATAATCCGTTCCATTGTGTTCTACCGTTTGACAAGCGGATAAACAAATAACAGAAATAAATAACAGCAGTAAAAATTTCATTCTAACAGCCTATATGATTGATTTATTGAAAAGTTTTAATATTCATCCAACCACGCACAGTACGCCGTGAAGAATGTTGAGAGCAATCATCAGAATCTTCGGCACAAAATCCACCTGAATATTCCACCGCAACCCAATCTCCATCACCAACTACCTTACCGTTATTGAATAATGGATAAACATAATGTCCTTGCGGAATAACGCCCAAAGACGCACAAGAAGTTGCTCCGCAAGAACGAATATTAGTGTGGCGTGTTGTGATTAAATAATCTGAACTGTTTGTTGTATATTTGTCTAAATCAATATGTGCCGTTAATTTATCCACATGAATCCACCCACGCACCGTGCGAGCCGATAAACGATTGGCACAATTTTGTGAATCAGGGTGGCAAAATTGTCCTGAATACCATACGGCTAACCATTTTTTAGCCATAATTAAATTACCATTGTTATCGAGTAATGGCTGTATTTGTGATGACTTGGGAATAACACCGATTGAATCACAAGTTGAAGAAAAGCATTTTCTTATATTCACATGATTTTTAGTGATTAACGGAGAAAATTCCGTGCCTAATTGTTTCACGCTGTATTGATTTAAGTCTATATCAATCACCATAGCCGAAAAATGTATCCACCCACGCACAGAACGATTAGATTGCCATTGAGAACAACCTGATTTAGGAGCGTAATCTTTACTTTCACATAAATAGCCTGAATAATCCACAAGCCACCAATCATCCTTGACAGTAAGTTCATCATTGTTAAATACAGGATAAACAAAAGAACAAAAGATAAGATCAGCGAGATAGGTCTTGGAAGCGCCTACATAGCCAATGCTGGCCATAGTACGGCAGTTGACACTATAAGAAGTGCTTATGAGGGCGGCATAAACTATTTTGATCTGGC
>JAFWTP010000001.1 GCA_017518845.1 Neisseriaceae bacterium | reverse complement strand
CAAGCAAAACGAACAAAATAATTATTATCCAAACGATGATTTTAAGGATTTTTTTTAACATAAATATTTGCCTTGTCTAATAGGTTTTGAGAATGTTTCAGGCAGCCTGAAAGGTTCTCGAAGCATTATCAGAATTTATCCGTCAATCCGAAGGATTGACGAAACAACTGCTCACTGCTCACTCCTAACTACTCACTATTCACCGCTTCCCGTTTTTAACCATTCCAACACCGCACGAAAAGCGGGGGTTGTGTTGCGGTGTGGGTAGTATAAATACAGTGCGGGTAGCGATTTATTGTATTCGCTCAACACCCTGATTAAGCGATTGTTTTTTAAGTATTCTTGCACCATATTTAATGGTACGCATGCCATGCCCCAGCCGTTTAGGGCGGCGGTGATGGCTAAATAATCGTCCGAAAAAACCCATTGTCCTTGCGGTTTGTGGCGGTAGGTGTTGGCTTTGTCGTCCTGAAATTCCCACGCATAAATACCGCCTGTTTGCAGTTGATACGCAATGCACGAATGACCTGCCAAGTCTTGCGGCGTTTTGGGTATGCCGTGTTGGGCTAAATAGTCAGGGCTTGCCACAGTTGCCATTTGCATTTCGTCATCAAGTTTGAGTGCAATCATACCGTCTGCAATATCGCTGCCTAAACGCACGCCTGCGTCAAAATGTTCGTCAATAATATTGATAAAGCGATTTTCCGACAATAATTCAATGCGAATATCAGGATAGCGTTCTGGAAAGCCCACGAGTTTGGGCAGCAAGGCTTTGTCGATAACATATTGTGCGGCGGTAATGCGAACCACGCCTGACGGTGTTTCTCGCCAGTTATCAATTAGATTAAGGCTGTTGTCGATACGCTCAAAGGCGTTTTTGGCACGCAAATAAAGCATTTCGCCCGCCTGCGTGAGTGCGATTTTGCGTGTGGTTCGCACCAAAAGACGCACGCCAAGCCGCTCTTCCAAAGCCGATACCGCACGGCTTACATTGGATTGTGCTATATCCAAACGATTCGCCGCTTGCGTAAAACTGCCCGTTTCGGCAACCGTTATAAATAAATAAATGTCGTTGTAGTTTTCGCGGGTTTTCATGGTGTTATCCTTTTTCAGGCAGCCCAAACGCCATTATGCCAACATTTTCTTTTGTTGTTCAATCACTTTGGTAATAAGTGAGAAAAATAATGCTCGCTCATCGCCAGATAGCACTGACAAGGCTTCGTTATTGATTTTATTAGCAATTTTTTTAATTTTAGGGCGTAGATTGTTGGCTTTTTCTGTGGCTTGGATAATGCGACTGCGTGCGTCTTGTGGGTGTGGTAGGCGTTGGATTAAGCCGTCTCGCTCCATTCGCGACAAAGTGTTGGCAACTGTGGCTTGGCTTAAATCGCAACGCACAACCAAATCTTGCTGGCTTAAATGATCCGCTTGCCACAGTTCTAACAATATCGGCATATAAGCAGGTGAAACGCCTAATGGTTTCAAAGCGTTATGCAATAAAAGTGCAAATAATCGTGCCAAATGATTGCTTAAATAACCTGCGGATTGAGTTTTGTTCATCTTTGTTTTTCCTTGAATTATGAGTTTTCAGGCTGCCTGAAAACATGCTGCACCCATTTTTTCTATTATAGCAAAAAACATTGCTTGCTATCTATTTACATAGCGTGCTATACTTTTTTCATTTGAATAGCATACTATGGAATTTTAATAATGAACATTCGTCAAATTCACGCCACGGCAGCGGTTACAGCGTTTTTATTGATTGCTTTATTTTGGATAAGCACAGTGATTTCCGAGATATTTCTCTCGCACCAAGCCGTATGGATTGTAAAAAAAGTGATTGTTTTTGCAGTATTTTTATTGATTGCGGCAATGGCAATCACAGGGGCAACAGGTTTTAAAATGGCAGGAAAAAGCCCAAACCAAACGATTGTTGCCAAACGCCGCCGTATGCCTATGATTGCGGCAAACGGCTTGTTGATTTTGTTGCCGTGTGCGTTTTTTCTGTATTCAAAAGCACTGTCAGGACAGTTTGACGGCGTTTTTTACGCTATTCAAGTCGTGGAATTAGTGGCAGGAGCAATAAATTTATTCTTAATGTTCAAAAGTATGCAAGATGCAAAAAATATTCGCAAAAAATAAACTTTCAGGCAGCCTGAACGCCATTACGCCGTTAATTTTAAGCCGATAATGCCGCTTAAAATTGCCAAAATACTTAATATTCGCCAAAAATTAACGCTTTCTTGCCACAACAGCATACCCAACATGCTGCTGCCGATAATGCCTATGCCTACCCACACGGCGTAGGCGGTGCCTAATGGTAGTTTTTTGAGCGATACGCCTAACAAGAGCATACTGCCCACAATCGCCGCAATGGTGAAAACGCTCATTACAGGACGCGTGAAACCGTGCGAATATTTTAAACCCACAGCCCAAGCCACTTCCAAAAGTCCTGCACAAATTAAAATCAGCCAAGCATTCATTTTTTACCTATCATCGGGTCGTCCCGTTGTTCGCATAAAAGCACAGGTCGTCCTGTGCAGTGGTGTTTAAGTCTGTTTTGGTGGGTCGAATATCTATCCTACGGCGTTGCAGTATCTTTGTAGGGTGGGTCTTCGACCCACCAAAAAACATACGGTTATAAATCACCTTTCAGGCTGCCTGAAATTATCAATCAACGCCTATCAGCGTTGCGGTGGGTCGAAGACCCACCCTACGGCGTTGCAGTATCTTTGTAGGGTGGGTCTTCGACCCACCAAAAAACATACGATTACAAATCGCCCTTCAGGTTGCCTGAAATTATCAATCAACGCCTATCAGCGTTGCGGTGGGTCGAAGACCTACCCTACGGTGTTTCTGTTAATCGTTTCGTTTCCGTTGCGGTGGGTCGAAGACCCACCCTACGGCAGTTTGTTTTGGTCGGTCGAAGAGCCACCCTACAAATCAATCTTGATACAAATCCTGCCATTCGTTATCGGAACAATCGCCCCAATCAATCGGCAACAGCCCCAATTTTACATCACGATGAAAAGATGAATACGCCCAATCTCGCACTCGTTTGGCATAACCGTGTTTCACAGGATTAAAATAGGTGTAAAAAATGTGTCGCTCTAAATCTAAATCATCACGAATGGTATGCTCCCAAAAACGGCGTTGCCAAATGCCTAATTCTTGTTTATTTATCTTGCTTTGATTAGGATTTTTTAATGTTTCAGGCAGCCTTTTTGTAAAGTTAAATTTAATCGAATACAAAATCTTGGAATAATTCTGCTCATTTTCAGGTAAGCGAATAACCCAATGAAAATGGTCGGGCAAAATGCAAATAGCGATTGTTTCAAATGGATAAAATGACAGCGTTTCAGCGTATGCTTGACGAAATTCGTTAATGTATCGGCATAATAAATCAGTTTGGCGGTTTTCCAAGACTGCCGTAAAAAAATAAGTGCCGCCTTTTATAAAAATACGCCGATAATGAGACATAAGCAAAATCCTTTTGTAGGGTGGGTCTTCGACCCACCAAAAAAAATCATACCATTAAAAACAATCTTTCAGGCTGCCTGAAAAATATATTCTGCTGTTATATTTGCATTCTGCCGTTACGGTGGGT
>JAFWTP010000147.1 GCA_017518845.1 Neisseriaceae bacterium | reverse complement strand
TCTTTATATTTTATTTTATTTCAAATCGTTAGCCGGTTGTAATGGTGTCGGAGTGATAAATATGTGATAAATATTGAAAAAATGGCACTTTTCAACCGGCCTTTCTGTGTCTCTTTTCAATTGCAAAAATACGACTTTTTCTCAATATACAAACAAAATTTTGTCAGTTTGTTTTTTTTTTTCGTACTTTTGCATCATCGTAAGTTGTTGTGGTGTTCCGTGCGTAGCGGCTCACTATCGAGGGGGTATGGGTAACATCTAACCCCCTTTTTATGCACTTGCATTGCATTTGCATTCGTTTTCTATGCATATGTATTACATTTATACCCCTCAACTATTACACTTGCATCACTATCGTATTCCAGTGGCTGGCATTTGCTACAATTATCCGTGGCATTTGCTACATTTTGCCACCGCATCTTATCGCAATTGCTATATTTGTCGCGACCCGTTTTTGTATTACAATCAACGTTGCCCTATAACCCATATTGAATTTCAGTGAGTTACAAAAATACAGACCGAAAAACGACCCACTTTTTCCCCGTATTGCGTATTACTTTAATACGCTGGTTCAACATCATCAATCACTAAAACATAACGCATTACTATAATACGTCAAAGGGTTAAAAATCAATATTTTATTTTGCTATTTCGTTTTTTATTCGTACTTTTGCACCCAAATTGATACAATTATGAATAGCACTAATGTTGGCAACCTTTCGGCACAATCAACCGTATTTGGCTCAAATTGCATAAATAACGGCGGATTTCAAATTATTGTCAATGGCAATAACAACAGCTCAATCTGCATTAACAACGGGGTTTCGGATGGTGTTGTTTCCCTATTGTTGCAAATAATTCAGCAACTGACCGAGCAAAACAGCCACCTTATTGGACTGGTCAACCAATATCAAATTGAATTGCTTGAATACAAATTAGGGGTGGCGCAACTACCACCCCCTGCAAAGGCTCAATAATCGCTGTATTATCGCCCTTATTCGCTGTTAATACCGCTTCTCCAAATCGGCTAACAATTCCCGTGCTTCGTCTTTTGTTAGTACTCGCGCCGGTGGTATAAGTGCCGACCCGTCTTTGCCGGTTAGTTCCACCGGCTGCACGGCCTTTCCATATAACCGCTCTCGCAATCGCTCTATTGTACCACATTTGCCCTGCTTGGTTTCGGTCAATATAGCCATTGCCAGGCCACGCACATACAACGGGGCTTCTATTGCTTTTGCAATGTTGGTTACTTCGTCCAGGCGCATTGATAGCAATGCCGTGTCTAGGTCGCGCACTTCTTCGGCTGTCAGCCCCTCAAATTTCTTTGCTTCTGTCGGGGTCATAACAAGGGCGTAAACGTCACGTGTGCGCTTCTTTGGCCGTCCGGCTGGGTTTCCGCTTTGGCCTTTTTGCCACTTATTGCGCTCAATGCCTTTTGTATTTGGGTTGTTGTTTGCCATATTGCTGTTATATTATATCCGCAGATTGTCTCTAAAAATATTGCCCAATTCTTTTGCGCTGCCCGTTAGTACGTCGTAACCTTTGCTTTCCACGGCGGCGGCGTATTCAGCACCGCAAACCACAACCGCCACAATGCAGTCGTTGAACTTTCCAGCAATCTCATTGGCAAGGTTTCTGCCAGTGGCTTGCCC
>JAFWTP010000146.1 GCA_017518845.1 Neisseriaceae bacterium | reverse complement strand
CACGGCTTCTTTAACGGCGAAGTATTCAGGAATAACTTCATTTTCAAAGGCTTGCGATTTGAGATTTTCGCCTGCCATCACTCGTGCGGCGATTTTTGCCAACGGCACGCCTGTGGCTTTGGAGACAAATGGCACGGTGCGACTGGCTCTGGGATTGACTTCCAAAACATAAACCACATCGTCTTTCACCGCAAACTGCACATTCATTAAGCCGACTACATTTAAGGCAAACGCCATTGCTTTGGTTTGACGGCGGATTTCGTCTTGAATTTCCGCTGATAATGAATACGCTGGAATGGAACACGCTGAATCGCCACTATGCACGCCTGCTTGTTCAATGTGCTGCATAATGCCACTGATGACGGCTTGCTCGCCATCGCACACGCAATCGACATCAACTTCAATCGCATTGTCTAAATAGTGGTCTAATAAAACAGGGCTGTCGTTGGACACTTTCACCGCTTCTCGCATATAGGTTTGCAATTCGTCCGCAGAATGAACAATTTGCATGGCACGACCGCCCAAAACATAGGACGGACGCACCACAAGCGGATAGCCCACTTCTTCTGCTAAACACAGAGCGTCTTGTTCGTTTGTGGCGGTGCGGTTTTCAGGCTGCCTTAAACCCAAATCTTTTAAGATTTGCTGGAAGCGTTCTCTATCTTCGGCAGCGTCAATCGCGTCTGCCGATGTGCCAATAATTTTCACGCCGTTTTCAACCAAATCGTTGGCAAGTTTCAAAGGCGTTTGTCCGCCATAATGCACAATCACGCCGTCAGGATTTTCGGTGCGAACGATTTCCAAAACATCTTCAAGCGTTAAAGGTTCAAAATACAAGCGGTCGGAAGTGTCGTAGTCTGTGGAAACGGTTTCTGGATTGCAATTGACCATAATCGTTTCCCAGCCGCTTTCTCGCAGGGCTAACGCCGCATGCACGCAGCAATAATCAAACTCAATGCCTTGTCCAATACGGTTTGGACCGCCGCCCAAAATCATAATTTTTTTGCGGTCAGAGGGTGCTGCTTCGCACTCTTCTTCATATGAAGAATAAAGATAAGCCGTGTCGGTTGCAAACTCTGCCGCACAAGTATCCACGCGTTTATAAACTGGGTGTAAGTTCAAAGCGTAGCGGTGTTGTCTGACTTCTTTTTCGCTAATATTTAACAATGTCGCAATGCGTTTATCCGAAAAACCTTTGCGTTTTAAGGTTCGCATACGATTGAAATCCAAATCTTTCAGGCTGCCTGAAACGATTTGTTTTTCTTCGTTGATTAAATCTTCAATATTTGCCAAAAACCAAGGGTCTATGCCTGTTTGTTTATACAACTCATCAACGCTCATACCAGCACGAACAGCGTCTGCCACAAACAGCAAGCGTTCAGGACCAGGGTCAGAAATTTCGCTTTTAATCTCTTCTAAATCGGTTGAGCGATTATCCAAGCCTGACAAGCCCGTTTCCAAGCCACGCAAGGCTTTTTGCATACTTTCTTGGAAAGTTCTGCCAATCGCCATCACTTCGCCCACAGATTTCATTTGCGTGGTTAAACGGTCGTCTGCCGCAGGAAATTTTTCAAACGCAAATCGTGGAATTTTGGTAACCACATAATCAATAGACGGCTCAAAAGACGCAGGCGTTCTGCCGCCTGTAATGTCGTTTTTCAACTCGTCTAATGTATAACCCACAGCGAGTTTCGCCGCAATTTTAGCAATCGGAAAACCTGTTGCTTTGGAAGCCAAAGCCGATGAACGCGACACACGCGGATTCATCTCAATAATAATCATCTCGCCGTTTTTGGGATTAACCGCAAACTGCACATTCGAGCCGCCTGTATCCACGCCGATTTCACGCAACACCGCCAAAGACGCATTACGCATAATTTGATATTCTTTATCAGTCAGCGTTTGAGCAGGGGCAACCGTGATAGAATCGCCCGTATGCACGCCGCACGGGTCAAAGTTTTCAATCGAACACACGATAATGCAGTTGTCGTTTTTATCACGCACCACTTCCATTTCGTATTCTTTCCAACCCAAAATGGACTGCTCAACCAAAAGTTCGTGCGTGGGCGATGCGTCAAAACCGCGTTCGCAAATCGCCAAAAACTCCTCACGATTATACGCAATACCGCCGCCAGAGCCGCCCATTGTAAAAGACGGACGAATTAAAGTCGGAAAACCCACTTCGCTTTGAGCGTTCAGTGCCTCTTCCATTGTATGACAAATAAACGATTTCGGTGTTTTCAAGCCGATTTTTTCCATCGCTTCTTTAAAACGCCCACGGTCTTCGGCTTTGTCAATTGCGTCTTCTGTCGCACCAATAAGTTCTACGCCGTATTTTTCCAAAACGCCATTTCGAGCCAAATCCAAAGCGGCATTCAGAGCCGTCTGTCCGCCCATAGTCGGCAAAACAGCGTCAGGGCGTTCTTTGGCGATGATTTTTTCCAAAGTCTGCCACACAATCGGCTCGATATAAGTTTTATCTGCCATTTCAGGGTCAGTCATAATCGTGGCAGGGTTAGAATTGACTAACACCACACGAT
>JAFWTP010000145.1 GCA_017518845.1 Neisseriaceae bacterium | reverse complement strand
GATGGTCTCGTTCTTCAATATTTCACGTGCTTTTTCCAATGGAAACTCTTCGCGGGTCATTACGTTTTCAATAACACCGCCAAAATTCATTTGTGCCATTTTATTTTGTTTTTAATTAAACTGTTACGTATTCGAACAAACTTTTTAAATGAACTGCGAAAGTAAAAGACTTTCAGCAATATTCAATATGTTTTTTTATTTTTTGTCTGAAATGGTCTAATCAAAAATCGAACCACTCAACAAAAAACAATCTGTTTGGAACCATACTGTGCGATTTGCGGAAATTTGTTTGTAGAGATGTTTGGAAAGAATAATTGTTTGACAACACACAAAAAAAGCCGAACCCCTATTGAGATTCGGCCTTTGGTCATTTTTACCAATTGTTATTCTTGGTTCTCCTTCGAGATATAGCGTATCGGGTCGGGGCCGTAGGTGTTTGGACCATTGGTGCCAGGTTGGCAACATATCACAATACCTGCTATAATGGCTCCCAGACATATGATTAATGATAATAAGATAGGTGTTAAAACCCCTATCGCCTCTATCGCCTCGTTGGGTGACATATTCGGTTTTGGTGACAAAACACCTGTTTTCACTATAAAGGATTCTACACATACAATAATGGAAGGAACTATACATAAAAGCACGGCAAGCCAGCCATTATCATCAATATCGTGCAACCTGCGCACAAAAACGGTGAATCCAGGAATGAATAATGCTATGTTTATTATCCAATAGAATGATTCAACAATTATGTGTGACAGTTGCACCACTGCAACTCCACCAATGGCGCCAACACTGGTTTCAATAATACTTTTCAGTATCATTACAAAAATACCCACAATGGAAGAAAACAGGTAGAAATACCAATACTCAGAACGGCGGGCGCGTCCTTTAAGTGTGAAATACTTGCTGAAGCAGATTGCAACAGCCTTACCGAATGACATTTTCTCTTTCATAACTTTTACATTTTTTGTTATTTGACTCGGCAAAGTTATTTCCGCATTCGGCTCGGCTAAAGTTTGTGACGTTACATCTGCGTTACTGTTGCGTTTCATTTCAGGAAACAGAATGTCAATCCATTTTGAAGGAAGTTTTTCGCGGATTCGAAACCTGCGCATACGGACAGCCTCTGGCGTAACGGTGAGACATTCCGCTATGGCTATGGTCTCGAAATGCTGAATGCTCAAGGCACAAAAAAGAAGGTCGGAATCTTTTAGAGTTGGAACGTCGGCCTTCATCAGTTCAAAAATGGGTGCGAATGTGCGCTCAACGCTCTTGGCTATGGCAAGGCGCTCGTCAAATGTAAATCGGTTGTCGCGTGAGCGATAGCCTTGCATCATACGATATTCTTCCGTTTCACTGAACTGCTTCAAGCAGTCGTTGAGTAGTGTGGTTATGTTTTCCATAAAAAAGATTTTACACAAAAAAAATCCTTTTTGTATGCTATGGACGGTAACGTTACGTTACGGTTGCGTTACAAAACGACGTAACAGAATTCGGTTAAATGATTGTATATTTTGCAATTACAAATTGCAATATCCAATTCTGACAAAATGGTTTGCACAAATTCGTTACGCCTTCACTGAACATAATGTGGGTATTCAGCATTACAATAAAAATACAAATCGTGCCACACAAAAAGCCGAACCCACAAAAGATTCGGCTTTTCAGAACAATTGGCGGACGCGGCACGTCCCTACATTTATTCGGACGCGGCACGCCACGTCCATACAAATTCGCACATCTTTTTATTATCCTAATTTCTAACTCTTAAATCCTAATTTCTAAATCCTAAATCATTTATACCCGTATTCGTGCACATCCTTGACGGCGCGGCCGCTGGGGTCGTTGAGTTTTTTCCAGGCGGCGTCCCACTCAAGGGCAATGGCGGTTGAGCAAGCCACCGAAGCCTCGTGCGGTACGCTGGCGGCGGCTGAATCGCTTGGGAACAACTCACTGAAAATGGTGCGGTAG
>JAFWTP010000144.1 GCA_017518845.1 Neisseriaceae bacterium | reverse complement strand
ATACGACCGTAAGCACTCGTGCCATAAGCAAAGTATCTTTGCTCGCCGTAATCTTTGCGTTCATCAGGAAACGACAACAAATAATCATCGCCAAATATTGTACACGCTTCATCAAACGAAACACCGTGCTTACGGTAATTTGCGTCTGCCTTTTCATCATCCCATTCAAAATATTCATTTTGCATATCAAATTATACATACTTATAAATACATACTCAAACATTATTTCAGGCAGCCTGAAAAGATTTCAGGCTGCCTGAAATTATTTTGCACCGATTAGTACAATTCCCCCGACTTACGCCGTGCGATAAAGTCACTGGTTTCTGAAACCACGACTTTGGATAATAATAACAAGGCGATTAAGTTGGGTAATGCCATTAAGCCGTTGAAAATATCGGCAAAAGTCCAAACAATATCCAAAGTTACAACTGTGCCTAACATCACGGTGGCGGTGTAAATCACGCGGTAGGGAATAACGAATTTGTCGCCGAATAAATAGGCGGCACATTTTTCGCCGTAATAGCACCAGCCTAAAATGGTGGAATAGGCAAAAAATACAATGCCAAAGGAGACAATAAATCCGCCGACATTTGGCATTAAGTTATTGAAATATAAGGTTGTTAATGCGGCACCTTTTAAGTCGCCGAATGAATCGCCTGCGTGAATATAGCCGATGGCTAAAACCAAACCTGTAATCGAACACACCACAATGGTATCTAAAAAAGTGCCTGTCATAGATACCAACGCTTGGCGAACGGGGTGGTCGGTTTTGGCCGCGGCGGCGGCAATCGGGGCTGAACCTAAACCTGCTTCGTTAGAAAACAAACCGCGTGCCACGCCATATCGCACCGCCGTGCCTAATACTGCACCGCCTACGGATTGTGCGGTAAAGGCTTCGTTGATAATCAAGGCAAAGGCTTGCCCGACTAAATCAATGTGTTGAACAATAATCACCATACCGCCCAAGATATACACCACTGCCATAATCGGCACAATCACGCTGGACGCTTGGGCAATGGATTTAATGCCGCCCAAAACCACAACGGCAGTGAAAAGCGTTAATGCCAAACCGACTTGCCATTTAGATATGCCAAAATTTGCGTAAATGGTGTCGGCAACGGTGTTGGCTTGCACGGAACTGCCAATGCCGAAACTGGCTAATGTGCCAAACAGGGCAAAGGCAATCGCCAGCCACTTCCAGTTGCGTCCCAAACCTAATTCAATAAAATACATCGGGCCGCCCGACATTTCGCCTTTATTGTTGGTGGTGCGATACTTCACCGCTAACAGGCTTTCGGCATATTTGGTTGCCATACCCACAAGTGCGGTTACCCACATCCAAAACACTGCACCTGGCCCGCCCGCAACCATTGCGGTTGCGACACCTGCAATATTACCCGTGCCGATTGTGGCAGATAAAGCCGTCATCAACGCCCCAAAATGCGACACATCACCGTCATGGTCGTGTTTTTTATGCGAAATAAAGGTTTGTTTCAAAGCAAACGGCAAGGCTCGAAACTGCAAAAAACCCAAAATCAGCGTTAAATAAAGCCCTGTGCCAACTAATAACAGCAACAAGGGCGGTCCCCAAACAAATCCACTGATTTGGTCTAATAATGCGGTGAAGTTTTCCATATCTTTTGTTTCCTACATAAAAATATTCAGTTTCAGGCTGCCTGAAATTATTGCGATAATATAGAAAAGATGACTTTTTCTATAAATCGTTCGTAATCATTAAAAATAACGGCATTATCAAAATTGAATTGTTTTTTTGATAATTGAATGTCAAAACTGTTGTTTAAATAATAATCTATATAGTCTTGTTTATTTTTTATTTCCCGATTAGGTTCTGCAATATGAACAATATATAACAGCGTTTTATCTGGAGTGTGAAAAAATTGTTTAATATTATCTTGTGATAATTTAATATACTTTGTTAAATGATATTTATCAACTTCTTCCCATTTAGTTATTTTGCCATATCTATCAAAATAAGGCAATTTATCAGGAATAAGCAATAATTGAAAATATTGTCGCTGATTACTGCGAATATTTGCCGTTTCACCCAACATATTTTCAAAATAATTATTTGCATTTTGGAAATAATTACTCATTACATATTTCACAGCCACTCCTGCAATGGCACGATTTTTGTGTTTTATGCTTATATCAACCATTTTGTCGATATATCTGCCTTGTATTTTTTCTTCTTTGCCGTCATTAAAACCCAATGCCGATACAGCATAGTCTATTTTAGACATTTTTTTAATTTTATTATCAATATCTTGGGCAATAGCACCGTGCAGAATTTTCAATTTTTCATTACTTCTGGCACTTGTGGTTAAATAAGTAATAAAAGATTGTTTAAGCACGCTCAAAAAGGTCTGATTGTCCATTTTGCTTACCTACAATTTTATAATCTAAATATTTCAATAAGTCTTTTGACGAAAATGTATAATATCCGCCTTGTTTGTATTTGCCTAATGAATAAATATAATTCACAAATTCCTGTTGGCATAAAATATCTTTAATTTCTTCAAATGGCAATTCCGTGAGAATATATAAGCCACTGTAACTGCCTACACCTGCGGGACAAGGGGTGAGTTTAATATCATCAACATGACGAATTAAAGCGTTAATCGCATATTTATTTTTCCAAGTATCTAATACACCCTGCGAACGACCAAAAATATGCCAAATGTTTTTATTTTCCAAACTGCGAGATTTTAAGTGTTGTTCGTTTAATAAATAATATTCTTTTATTTTTGGTATTTTAATGAGTTCATAATAATCAATATATTGACCGTGTTTGTCATACGGATAAAAACATTTTTGCATTTTCCCTGTGGAAGATTTAACCACAGGAATAATATATTCATCAAAATCAAAATCACCGATAAAGAATTTATCATACAATGTCGCAAAACCATTTTTAACATCAATCCTGTTTCTTTCAGGCTGCCTGAAAAGAATATGTTTGATTTGTTTTAAATTTTTAGCAGTGGAAAAATAAAAATTATCGTCAATATAGAAATCATTATATTTTAATATTTCTGTTTGTTGTGTTTCATAATTAGTATATTCAATGGCATTGTTTTCTTGTTTTGATAATAAAATAATCGCCGTATAAGTGGTTGCGTTAAATATTTGCGTATGTTTTAAGTCAATAATTTTTTGTAATAATTGTTGTTGTATTAAATTTTTTCGTAATGTTTTTGCGGCTAAACTATTAAATAATGAAGACGGATTGATATAACACAAAACGCCAGTTTTATTTAACATTGCCAAACCGATTTCATAAAAAACAATATATAAATCCGTCATTCCCTGCTGGGCAAAATGAAATTGCTTAACCGATGAATAATCTAATAAATTATGCACACGCACATACGGCGGATTGCCTACCACAAAATCCATTTTGCTATTATAGTCTTGACAGGTTAATGCGTCTGCATTTTTTATATCCCACGCAACCTGAAAAATACCAAAATATTGTGTAATTTTATTGAGATTTTCAATACATTTTTGATATTCAATCATCTCAATTTCAATACCGTGAATATAGTATGCTAAATCATATTGTAATTGCTCAATTTTATATCCATTACGCAAGGCAATTTTACAATAACGGCGAACAATTTCGCATAAAAACGCACCGTCTCCACAACTGTTGTCAATAATATGTTTTTTTAATATATTTTCATCACGATAACCTGCAGTATCCAAAATTAAACGCACCATATCGAACGGCGTATAATATCTGCCGTTCGATTTTTGTTTGTTTATATGATTGAATGTTGTTGCACTATCCATATTGATTTTTTCAGGCAGCCTGAATATTGATTTACGCCTTTTTATAAGCCTTGATATTGTCGATAAATTTATCGAACAAATACGCCACATCGTGTGGGCCAGGGGACGCTTCGGGGTGTCCTTGAAAGGAGAACGCAGGGCGGTCAGTTAAAGAAATGCCTTGCAATGAGCCGTCAAACAAGGATTTGTGCGTAACTTCCACATTGCTTGGCAGGCTGTCAGCCAACACTTCAAAGCCGTGATTTTGCGAAGTAATCATCACCCTACCCGTTTGCAAGTCTTGCACGGGGTGATTTGCTCCGTGATGACCGAATTTCATCTTGCCTGTTTTGCCGCCCAAAGCCAAGCCTAATAATTGATGACCCAAGCAAATGCCAAACAAGGGGATTTTCTTTTCCAAAAACACTTGAATGGCAGAAATGGCGTAATCGCAAGGCTCGGGGTCGCCTGGACCGTTAGATAAAAACACGCCGTCAGGGTTCATCGCCAAAACGGCTTCGGCAGGTGTTTGGGCAGGCACAATAGTCAGTTCGCAACCCCTTTCGGCTAACATGCGTAAGATATTGTTTTTTACGCCAAAATCGTATGCAACCACGCGATAAGGCAAGCGTTTTAAGTCGCTAAAACCTTGACCCAAACGCCATTCGCCTTGCGTCCATTGTTCTTGTTTGGCACGCGTAACCACTTGGGCTAAATCCTTGCCAGCCATAGAGCCAAAGGCAATCGCTTTATTTTGAGCGGCGGCAATATCGGCGTTTTTGCCCGTGATAATACAACCTGCTTGCGAACCTGTATGGCGTAAAATGCGCGTTAAGCGGCGTGTATCAATATCCGCAATCGCCACAATATTGTGCCGTTTTAAGTAATCCGACAACGGCTCTTCGCTACGAAAGTTACTGTTTTTTAAGGGTAAATCACGAATAATTAGTCCCGCCGCATACACTTGGCGGCTTTCGTTGTCTTTCGTATTGCAACCTGTGTTGCCGATATGCGGATAAGTGAGCGTAACCATTTGATAACAATAGGACGGGTCGGTCAAAATTTCTTGATAACCTGTCATTGAAGTGTTGAACACCACTTCGCCCACTGTCTCGCCGTCTGCCCCGATGGACACGCCGTGAAAAGTTGAACCGTCTGCTAAAACCAAAACCGCAGGAGTAGTCATTGTAAGTACCTGTTTTATATTAAATAAATAAATTGATTTTCAGGCTGCCTGAAAAATAATGGTGAAACGATTTTCATAGCAGCAAAATAAAAAACCTTGTTAAAACTGTGGCTTAAAAAAAAACACGCAACGAGCATTTGAACTCACCTTTGGCGTGCTTGTTACAAAAATCGCCAAAGCGTTGGCGATAAGTTGAAATAAGCGTCTTATTTTACACAATCGGGCATAAAACGGCAAGGTGTTTAAAGCATTGAGCAGAGAGCAATGAAATATTTTGTTTTGCCTTGTCAGGCAAAACGAGACCAACGCTGACGCTTACGGGCGACATATTTGTAAGCGACAAGTCGCTAACCAATATGTCGTTTTAGATAACGCTTCGATTGTTTTTCAGGCTGCCTGAAAAGGTTTGATTATTTTGGTGGGTCGAAGACCCACCTTACGGTGTTACACATTAAACAAAAAGTGAATCACATCGCCGTCTTCGACAATATAATCCTTGCCTTCGGCACGCATTTTGCCTGCTTCTTTGGCTTTGGTTTCTCCGCCTAACTCGATAAAATCTTGATAAGCAATCACCTGTGCTCGAATAAAACCGCGTTCAAAGTCGGTGTGAATCACACCAGCGGCTTGTGGGGCGGTGTCGCCCTTATGAATTGTCCAAGCACGCACTTCTTTAACGCCTGCGGTGAAATAAGTTTGCAAGCCTAATAAGTCATAACCTGCTCGAATTAAGCGGTTCAAACCAGGTTCGCTCAAACCCATTTCGCTTAAAAATTCCGCTTTATCCGCGTCTTCCAAATCGGCAATTTCCGCTTCAATCGCCGCACACACCGCAACTACGGGCGAATTTTCTTGGGCGGCAAATTCTTGCAAACGCTCGATATAAGGGTTATTTTCAAAACCGTCTTCCGCTACATTGGCGACATACATCGCAGGTTTAATCGTCAATAAACACAAGGGTTTTAAAAGTAGTTTTTCTTCGTCCGACAAGCCCAACGAACGCACGGATTTGGCTTCGTTCAAAGAGGGCAGAATTTTTTGCAACACCGCCACTAATTTTTGTGCGTCTTTATCGCCACTTCTTGCCTTTTTTTCTTCGCGTGCGATTGCTTT